>JAAYWB010000027.1 GCA_012516855.1 Candidatus Cloacimonadota bacterium | reverse complement strand
GGCGGGGAAGGACGTTCTGTAGAGGCGGTCGCCGCACCGCCTGAAGGGTTAGAGTTTACGTCCCTGCCTGAAGAATCATAACTTACGTCCCCGCCTGAAGAATTAGAATTTACGTCCCTCCCTGAAGAATTAGAATTTACGTCTCTACCTGAAGAATCAGAACTTACGTCCCTATCTGAAGGGTAAGAATCTACGTCCCCGCCTGAAGGGTAAAAATCCACGTCATTCCGGGCTTGACCCGGAATCCATCCATTTTGTCCCTGAGTGGATCCCGGATCAATGCCACCTCGCAGGCTCGGTGTCGTCCGGGATGACGTGCAGGTGTGGGCGGGCGGGGAAGGACGTTCTGTAGAGGCGGTCGCCGCACCGCCTATAAGGGTCGCCGCACCGCCTGTATGGGCCGCAGCACCGCCCATTCCCTTTTTATCCGGCGCTTCAGCGAGCGCCGCCACTTCTTTGCCGGCCGCGGGAACCTGGATGGCGTTTATCCAGCCATACTGTTCCGCGACGTAAAAAAGCGTGCCGAGGCCCACGCCGGGGTATTTTTTCAGGCGCCGCCAGACCTTGCGCAGGTCCTCCGGCGTGTCGTCGTAATTGGGATTGTAGGCGAACTGGAGCCAATACACGATGCCGTCCTCGCCAAAGTGGTTGTAGAGGGCGATTCCGCAACGTATCCAGTCGCGCCGGTCGATTTTGCGCAGGGCGAGGTATTCCACGGCGGATTTGGCCTGCACTTCGTCGAGGTCGGTGTATCCCGGAGTCCAGCCTGCCCTGGAATCCAGCGAACGCTGTGAGCATGGACTGCAGGAAGTGTTGTTGCTGCGCTCGACGCCAGCGTCGCCATCGCTCACGCCAATCATCTCCGCCTCCCTCAGATACTCGTCCAAATCCTTCTGCCACTCTTCCGGGCAGGTGATCACATCGTCGTCCCAGCTAAGGAAGCAGGCGCGGCAGAGGTCGGGCGTGTTGTCGGCCTTGAGTCCGCTTTTGGCCTCTATTTCCGCCTTGAGCAGCTTCCAAATGCGCATGTATTCGGCTTTGTCGGTGACGGGGCGGCTGAAGGGGACCATCAGCTTGAGGCCGTCCACCGGGCTGCGGAAAAGCCAGCGGAACCAGGGCGCGGCATCCATCAGCTTTTGCTTGGCGGCGGTGAAGTCGCCCACGCGGTCGAAATCGAAGACGATGCCGTTCACCTGGCGCACGTTTTCCTCGCTGCGCGGGCCTTCCAGCACGCCATAGACGAAATAGGGCAGGCGCAGCTTCATTTCTTTTTGCAAAGTGGGGTTCTTTTCCCCGCGGATGGCCTCGATGGGCTTGCGCCACCGGCCGTTTTGCAGCATCGCCATCAGTTTCGCGGCGGGCATCGTCTCGAGCGCTTCCGGACGGGTCACGGACTTTCCGAAAGTGATGAGGTTCAAGGGATTGTTCGTTTTTTCCATGGTAAGGTTCTCCAATGTTTTATTTTGGAGGGGCCCCTCTATTGACTTTGCGTATGAGAAAACCGGCGCCGGCGGGAATTATTTTTCACCAACCCGGCGGCGGAGGGACCGGAAAAGCCGGCGGAGACAAGTTTTTGGCGCTTCCTGAAAGTTTTTTCTCCAAAACCCCATTTTTCTCATACGCACGTTTATAGGAAGGCATGTTTACGCGCGCGAAAATGCCACCCTGTCCGCCCCCAAACATTGCCCGCAAACAGCACGGGAGGATTTCGGGAGGCGGTTAAGACCGCAAATATAGAGGGATGCTGGCGTCGAGCGCAGCATCGACGACAGCAAAACACCCCCACACCCACGTCATTCCGGGCCTGACCCGGAATCCAGTCCTTGTCACCGCCACCTCCCCACGCTGGCGTCGAGCGAGGAACGAGCATCGACGACAGCAATAGTTCCTGTAGTCCATGCTCGCAAGCTCGCTGGACTCCAGGATGACGTATCCTGTAGCCTGGCGTCCAGCGAACGCAGAGAGCATGGACGACAGGAAGCATGGAAGAATCATTCATTGCTGCCGTCGATGCTCGTTCCTCGCTCGACGACAGCCTCCCCGACAACCCTTTCCTTCGAAATCATTATAATCCATAGAAATATATGAACAAGGAGTATAAAATGAAAGCAAAATTCAAGAACATGCTGCTCGGCTACACCGGCACCTGCGACGGCCTGGTGTATTACTTCAACCGCCGCCTCAACCGCGTGATAGTCCGCCTGCACGTGAGGCCCCGAACCACCGAAAACAACCGCCGCTTCGGGCGCGTCGCCACCAACCTCAAGCGACTCAACCTCTCCGAAGGCTACCGGCAGGACCTAAAAGTCTATGTCAGCCTCTTCAACGCCAGCATGGCCAACGAAGGCTTCACACTGCTGAGCTGGTACAACGCCTTCTGCAAACTGATGTGGAAACTCGCGAAACTTTACCCCGGACTGGACCTGGAATTCGTTACCCGCGCCCAGATCGAGGCCGGCGACCTCCCCTGCCGCTCCGTGAAAAGGGCCGTGGAAGCGGGCCTGCTGCCCCGGGTGGGCGGATATGAGATGCTGGACAGGCTGATGTGAAGGGGGGGGCTGGCGTCGAGCGGGGAACGGGCATCGACGACAGCAATAGCTCCTGTCATTCATTCCGTTGACCTTCCTGTCGTCCATGCTCACTGCGTTCGCTGTACGCCAGGCTACACCAGCGTGGACGCCAGGGGAGTTTCCATCCGCTTTGGCCAGGCACAAGCCATAAGAAAAAGTTGACAATAATCCCAGCCGATTATATCCTGCCTTGCAGCCTAAATCCAGCCAGGAGCGATCCCATGCGCCAGACGCTTTATCTTATCGACGGCACGGCCCTGCTGTACCGCTCACATTTCGCCTTCATCAAAAACCCGCTGGTCAATTCCCGCGGAGAACACACCAGCGCCATCTTCGGCGTGGTGAATTCCTTTCTGCACTTTCTGGAACTCAAGCGGGCGGAGAACATCCTGATCAGCTTCGACCGCAAGGGGCCGACCTTCCGGCACGAACTGAGCGAGGATTACAAGGCGAACCGGCCGCCGATGCCGGATGAGCTGGCGGCACAGATCGAGCCGGTGCGGCGGTTTTTCCAGCTTATCGGCCTGGAGGAAATCTCGCTCGACGGCTATGAGGCGGATGATGTCCTGGCCACCCTGGGAGAGAGTTTCAAGGATTCCTACGACATCGTTTTCGTGACCTCGGACAAGGATTATTCGCAGCTTGTGGAAGAGCGGGTGACCATCTTCGACCCCGCCAGGGATATCAGCTATGACCGCGAGGGGGTTTTCTCCAAATTCGGGGTTCACCCGGAGCAGTTTGTGGATTATCTGGCGCTGACGGGTGACGCTTCCGACAACATTCCCGGCGTGCGGGGCATCGGGCCGAAAGGCGCGGAGAAACTGCTCCGTCAGTATCAAACCCTGGACGGCATCTACGCGCATCTGGACGAGATCACCGGCTCGACGCAGAAAAAGCTGGCTGAAAACAAGGAAAGCGCCTATCTTTCCAGGCAGTTGGCAACGATAATCCGGGACGCCCCCATCCCGCTGCCGGAAATCGAAAAGCTCGGCTTCAAGGGCGCCAACCTGACGCAGGCGGCGGACTTTCTGAGCCGCTACGAACTGAACCAGCTCAGGCGCAGAATCGAAAACCGCTTTGCCCCGGAGGCCGGGGAACCGCTTGAGGCGGCGAAGGAGGAGGAACTCACTCAGGGAGACATTTTCGCCGAAGAGCCCGCCGGGGATGAAAGCCTTTCGGAGCGGCAGCCCTCTTTCAAGGCGATACTCGCGACTCCCGAAATCCTGCCCCTCCTTTGGGACGCGCTGCGCCGGGCGGAGCTCGTGAGCCTGGATACGGAAACCGATTCCCTGGAGCCCGTGGGGGCAAAGCTGGTGGGAATCTCGCTCTGCGTGAATGCGGACGAGGCCTGGTACCTGCCCCTGGGACACCAGATGTACGACAATCTGCCCCTGGAAGACACTTTGGCCGCTCTGAAACAGGCCACGGCGGGGAAAACCATCCTCGGCCACAACCTCAAATATGACCTGATCGTTCTGCGCGGACACGGATGGGAACTGGCCAACCCGCTCTGGGACACGATGCTGGCCGCCTATCTGCTGGACCCCGGCACCAACCAGTATTCCCTGGACGCCTGCGCCATCGCGGAACTCGGCCACACGATGATACCCATCTCCAGCCTGCTGGACAAAAAAAGCAAAACGAGCTTCGACCTTGTGGATGTCGAGGCCGCCCGCGACTACTCCGCCGAGGACGCCTGGGCCGTGTTCCGGCTTCAGCCCGTCTATGCCAAACGCCTCAGCTACAGCGGCTTGAAAGAGCTTTACGAGGACATCGAACTGCCCCTGGTGCCGGTGTTGCAGCGGATGGAGGAAAACGGCGTGAAAATCGACACCCCGGTGCTGAGGGAGACTTCGAGGGCCATCAATCTGGAACTCAAGGACCTTGCGGATGATATCTACCGCCTGGCCGGGCGCGAATTCAACCTCAATTCCACCCAGCAACTGGCCGCGCTGCTTTTCGAGGAGATGAAGATACCCGCCAAAAAGAAGACCAAAAGCGGCTATTCCACCGATATCACGGTGCTGGAACAACTGGCGGAAGACTATGAAATTGCCGACAAGCTGATCCAGTACCGCAGCCTCACCAAGCTGGAATCCACCTATGTGGGAGCCCTGCCGAAGCTGATCAATCCTGCCACCGGGCGCATCCACTCCTCTTTCAACCAGACCGTGGCCTCCACAGGCCGGCTCTCATCCTCGAACCCCAATCTGCAAAACATCCCCATCCGCACCGAGCTGGGACGCTCCATCCGCAAGGCCTTCATCGCCTCGGACCCCGACTGGGCCATCATGAGCGCCGATTATTCCCAGATAGAGCTGAGGCTGCTGGCTCTCTTTTCCCGCGACGCCGCTTTGCTGGAAGCCTTCCGAAAAGGCCTGGACATCCACCGCCAGACCGCCTCCCTCATCACCGGGAAACCTTTGGACCAGGTGAGCGGCGAAGAACGCCGCCAGGCGAAGGTGATCAATTTCGGCCTCCTCTACGGCATGGGCCAGAAAAAGCTTTCGCGCGAGCTGGGGATATCGCTGGAAGATGCCAAAACCATGATCAGGCATTACTTTGAACGCTTCCCCTCCATCAGCGCCTACATCAACGACAGCAAGGCCGAAGCGAGGCTGCACCGCTACAGCCAGACCATCTTCGGGCGCAAACTCTACCTGAAAAACATCAACAGCGGACACCAGGGCCTGCGCGCAGAGGCGGAACGCGTGGCGGTGAACATGCCGATCCAGGGAACCGCCGCCGACCTCATCAAGCTGGCCATGATCGCCATCCACAAGCTGATAAGGGACGACCCCCGCATCCGCATGGTGCTGCAGGTGCACGATGAACTGGTCTTCGAGGTGCGCAGGGATTTTCTGGCCGAAGCCGAGGACCTGGTTCGCCGTGAGATGGAAAACGCCCTGCCGCAACAATACCGGCAGGTGGTGGAGCTGAAGACAGAGATAGCCAGCGGCGACAACTGGTTCGAAGCCCACTAAAAAGTGGCTTGACATTTAAGCGCGGAATTATTAAGTAGCCGAAAACGCGCGGATAAAGGGTGAACCCGCCGGCAATGCCGGTTCGCGCGGCCGTCCAGACCCATTATTAATTGAGGAAGCAATTGGATAAGATCGAATCCCAGGCCCTGGCGAGCAACCTTGCCCAGACCCAGGTAAAACAGATAATTCTTTCACCGGACAGCCTGTGGCTGCTGGAACGCAGCGCCAGCTACTACGGCATCCAGCAGCGCACCAAACTCTTTCTGGAAGAGCTGCACCATCCCTTCGCCAATCTGGATTCCGCCCTGGAACTGATGCGCCAGAGCATCGTGGGCGACCTCTGGTTCTATCTGCAACTGGAGGAGAGCGAACACGCCCTGGAGCTGATCCTGGCCATCTTCGGCAACATCTTTGACCGCGCGGAGGAAGTTCGCGTCAAACAGCTCTGCCTGAACGAGTATCTGGATTTCGTCGCCGCCCTGGCGGAACAGGAAAAGGTGACGCAGACCATTCTGGACAAAGCCCTCGACCTTCTGGAAGACTGGCACGCCCGGGCTCCGGAACTCTTCCTGGCGGTTTCCGGACAGTGCTTCAAGACCCTGCTGAAGCTCTCGGAACGCCTGGGACGGCAGGACGAGGCCGTGGCGCTGCTCCGCGGCATCTATGAAGCTTCGGTGAAACTCTGGAGGGACAAGTCTTCCATCGCGGACTGGCACGACAAATACGCCGACCTGCTGACCCTGCGCAAAGCCGAACTGGAACAGGCCATCGGCAAGAAATTCTTCGCGGCTTGCCTCAGGCAGATCAAAGCCGCCAAAACACTGCGGGATTTCGCCGACATCCCGTCCCATTCGGACATTGCCTCCCGCCACCGCGACCTGCTGGCCTCCTTTTCCCGCCTGCCGGAGAAGATCCATTACCTCTTCTACCTCCTGAGCCTGCCCACCATGAACGCCCTCAGCGACCATCTGCTCTGGGACCTCAACCGCCTGCTGGGAGACCTGCACGAATCCCTCTCCGCGAAAGAGATAAACCTGCTTATTGACAGCATCTTCGACAATCTGGCCGAATTCCGCGACCAGCACGGCAGCATCGTGCTGGATTGCGTCCTCACCGTCGGCAAAGCCGTTCTGGCCCCCGCTGAGCCGGAACTCGCCCGCCGCTGCCTGAGAAAGACAATCGACCTCGGCTTCATCCCGCCCGGCGAGATCAAGATCAACCGGGACTGGCAGATCGTGGCCGACAAAAACCACATCAAGAACATCCGCGTCTGGCTGGAACTGATCAGCATCGACCCCGTCCTCTGCAAGGACCTGCTGGCGGCGCTCATCATCAACCTCACCCAGGGCGGCATCTTCATTTCGGACACCGACCTCTTCCAGAAGGACGTTTCCCAGTTCCTGAACAGCGACATTAAACCCCTGTTCGTGCAGGTGAAGCAGCTTCTGCGCCTCTTCCCGGTTTTCTACCACGAGATCGGCGCCGAGGGCGAAATCCGCGACCTGAGCACCGACATTGACGAAATGAGCTCCCGCAAGGACCGCCTCATCCATTTCGTGCGCAAACAGGTGCACACGGAAAGCAACAACACCCACATCAACCTCCTGCGCCAAATCCTCAACTATTGGACAGACCTCGATCCCGGCCACCTGAAGGGCCTGCTGCCGGACGACGTGGCCCTCTTCGTCCAAACCCCGGATGAGCGCACCAAGGCCCAGCACAAGGCGGTGAAGAAATTCTTCCGGGAGAACAAGACCGGGGTTGACCAACTGCTGGGGCAGTCCTGGCAGACGGTGGCGCCCCTTTTCCGCCAGGTGAAAAAGGAGGACTTTTCCCTCCGCCGCCTTGAATTGCTCACCCGCATCTACTACATGCTGCTGGATAAATACCAGCTCGATCCCTATGACATCGCCAAATTCCTGGCCCGCTTCAACTGGTTCGACGAAAAGGAGCAGCTTCGCCTGCGCCAGAGCCTGGCCCGCAAGGATTTCGACGGCAGCATCCGCCAGATGCTGGCTTACATCGCCCGCCTCAACCACGTGATATTGGACCCCAAACCCACCCAGTCCTGGGAAAACATCTACTACAAGCGCCACATCGCGGCCGGTATCCCCTCCATGTACGGCCAGTACCGCGAGCCGAAACTCGAGGCCATGGGCATGATCTTCCGCCTGGAAAGCCTGGTGGAAAGGCTCGTGGAGCGGAACATCAAACAGCTTAACCTGGATTACATCTCCGGCAAAACCCTCAAGCGCATCATCCGCATCCTCGAGCTCTTCGAAATCGGCCTGGCCCGCGAAGGCCTCACCAGCGAGGCTTTTTCCAGCGCCCTCGAGATGCTCAAATCCGGCCAGAGGATCGTGAACCTCTCCCTGGACCAGTATCTGGACCTCTTCAAACAGATCAAGGACAGCATCACAGAGCTCATCAACGAGTATTACTACCGCTTTTACGAGCAGGAACTGGAAAACGCCCCCGTGAAGGGAGTTTCCGGCAAATACAAGCGCCAGACCGCCCGGCAAATGTTCGCCGAGGACTTTTTCCGCAAGCTGCTGGCCTCTTCCTTCCTGGTGCAGCACATGGACAGTTTCATCGCCCAGATTCTGGCCTCTCTGGACGCCATGAAACGGGTTTTCGGCTCCGCCGAGCTCAGCCGCGTGATGAGCTATGACCCGGACCTGATGTTCATCCCCCTCCACACCAGCAACGGGAAGCTGGACAACCAGGTGTTGCTGGGTTCCAAAGCCTTCTTCCTCAAGAAGATGTGCCGCTATGATTTCCCCATCCCGCCCGGTTTCGTGATCACCACCGAGCTGCACCGCTACGGAAATATCGTGCGCTCGCATCCCGGCATCGAGCGCGAGATGGATGAACTGCTCCGTTACAACATCACCCGCCTGGAAAGCCAGACCGGCCTCCGCTACGGCGATCCGGAGGCGCCGCTGCTCTTTTCCGTGCGTTCCGGCGCGCCCATGAGCCTGCCCGGCGCCATGGCCACCTTCCTCAATATCGGCCTCAACGACGAGATCACCCTCAAACTCAGCACCCGCCCCAATTACGGCTGGACGGCCTGGGACTGCTACCGCCGCCTCATCCAGAGCTGGGGCATGGCTTACGGCATCGACCGCGACGAATTTGACGCAGTGATGATCTCCTTCAAGCGCCGCCACAAGGTGAAGCTCAAAACCCAGTTCACGCCCCTGCAGATGCGCCAGATGTCCGAATCCTACAAAAAGGTGCTGGCCCGCCACAAGCTGGAGCTCGAACAGGACGTTTTCCTCCAAGTCAAGCAGGCCATCATGCACGTTCTGGATTCCTGGAATACGGACCGCGCCCGGCTTTACCGCCAGAAGCTTCAGATCGCCGACGACTGGGGAACCGCCGTCACCATCCAGAAAATGGTCCTGGGCAATATCTGCCTGGACAGCGGCACCGGTGTGCTCTTCACCCACGCGCCCTGGAACAAGGCGCCGGGGATCACCCTCAACGGCGATTTCACCCTTTGCAGCCAGGGCGAGGACGTCGTGGCCGGCCTGGTGCACACACTGCCCATCTCCGAGCAGGAGCGAAAGCAGTCCAAACAGAAGGTGGAACTCTCTCTGGAAAAGGATTTCCCCCAAATATACGACCGCCTGTTCAGCCTCGCCAGCCATCTTTTGGACGAGCGCGGCTACCCCCACCAGGAAATCGAATTCACCTTCGAAAGCCCCGCCCGTGACCAGCTTTACATCCTCCAAACCCGCAACCAGGTGATAACCAAAGCCCGGGCCTACACCGTTTTCAACGTTCCCAAGCGCGAACTGAAGCTTCTGGGCAACGGCATAGGCATCGGCAAAGGCGTAATCAATGGCCTCATCGCCATTTCCCGCGCGGACATCGACGCCCTCAAAGACCGCGGGCAGCCTCTCATCCTGGTGCGCCCGGACACCGTTCCGGAGGACATGGAACTGCTTTTCGACTGCCAGGGCCTGCTCACCTCGCGCGGCGGAGTCACCTCCCACGCCGCTGTCACCGCCATCCGCCTCGGCCTGGTGGGCATCGTCAACTGCCGCCAGCTCAAGGTTTTTGAGGACCAGAACAACTGCCGCATCGGGGAAACCCTGTTCAAGCCGGGCGACGAGATCGCCATCGACGCCGGCAGCGGCGCCATCTACCTGGGGCACTACCCGGTGGAAACCATTTCCAGATAAGAACATACACAAAATACACAAAAAGGAGTATCGCATGAACCTCGACCTGAAAAACAAAAAACTGCTCGGGATCAACGGGCTGGGCCGGATCGGCAAATTGCTGCTCTGGAATCAGATCCACCTCCGTAATTTCGACGGAATTGTCATCAACTTCGGCCGCGAAGTGGGGAAAAAACTGGACGATTTCATCCAGGTGATCGAGTCCGACTCCACCTACGGCAGCATCCACAAATTCCTCTTCGGAATGGTCGGACGCCGTGCCGAGATCAAGATTCTGGATCCGGACATGCCGCTCATCTCCATCGAAGGCATTCCCGTGAAAATCCTCCGCAAAGCCCGTGATCCCAAGGACATCAACTGGCTGAACGAAGGCGTGCGCATTGTGGTGGACTGCACGGGCAATTTTGTGGATCCGAACGCCACCACGGAACAGGGAAAACCTTGCCTGCGCGGGCATCTGGCAGCCGGGGCGCTCAAGGTTGTCTGCTCCGCCCCCTTCAAGAGCAAAACCGCCAGCGTCACAAGTTCGCCGGACGCCATCACCATGATCTACGGCATCAACCACCTTAATTACAAACCCGCCGAGCATCACGTTATCTCCGCTGCAAGCTGCACCACCACGGGCCTTGCCCACATGATCAAGCCCCTCCTGGAAAACGAGGAGACCTCAAACATCATGACGGCCTCCATGAGCACCATCCACGCCGCCACCAACACCCAAAGCATCCTGGATTCCGTGCCCAAAACCGGTGCCACCGACCTCCGCAAATCACGCAGCATGCTCAACAACATCATCCTCTCCACCACCGGCGCCGCCAAAGCCCTGGAACTGGTGATGCCCAAAATCAAATCCGTGGGCTTCATGGCCGATTCAGTGCGCATCCCCACCTCCACGGTCTCCCTGATCAACCTAAACATGACCTTCCACACAAAACTGAACGAACAGGGCCAGCCACTGGTGAACCGCCGCCTCATAAACGAGATCTACCAAAAGGCGGCAGAAGGTCCGCAGAAAGGGCTGCTGGTCTATTCCGAACGTCAGAACGTCTCCGCCGACCTCATCGGCTCCCTGGCTGCCGCCACCCTCGAAGCGCATGAAACCCACACCCGCACCAGCTTCATCCCCGTGCCGCCCCAAACCCTTGCTGCGCTTGGCGTTCCCGCCGACCGTGAGGTGACCATGCCCGTCACCCACGCCAAGATTTGTGGCTGGTATGACAACGAACTTGGCTCCTACACCCACTGCCTCTCCCTTTTGGTGAAACACATCCAGTCAACCATGCCCTGAGCCGTAAAGGCCGGCTAAACCGATACCGCCCCCGGATTCCGGGGGCTTTTTTTGGGGCTCATCCAAACCGGGCTATTGGTCGATGACCTCCACTCAGCCTGGAGTCCAGCGAGCCTGCGAGCTTGGACTACAGGAAATATTGCTGTCGTCGATGCTCGTTCCTCGCTCAACGCCAGCCTCCAGAGCCACGTCATCCCGGACGTCACCGAGCCAGCGAGGTGACATTGATCCGGGATCCATGAAAGGATAAGGACTGGATTCCGGGTCAGGCCCGGAATGACGTGGGTTTAGGGCTGGGTGGGGGTTTATAGGCTATTCCGCCGGTCTGGATTCCGGGTCGAACCCGGAATGACGTGGGTTTGGGGCGACAGGCTTATTTGCTGTCGTCGATGCCCGTTCCTCGCTCGACGCCAGCGTGTGGCCGTGTGATAGCGAAGCCGACTGGCCGTTAAGGCCCTTTCCTATTTCCCGGTCACACCTCTCGTATCATACCCGCATTCGGTGCGAGTATCATCCGCGGGGCGTGGGAGAGGGATGGCCTCAAGCGCTCAGGGTGAGGCAGACAGGGCATCGCGGAGGGCAGGTGATAAGAGGGAACCCATAAAAGGAAAAAGGTTCCGCTGGCGGCTTCGGGCGGCGGAGTGAAGTTTCGCTTGACAACTTATTGGTTTTCGAGCATTAGTGTTTGAACGCGGTCTTGTCCGGCCGCGCCTGTGGAAACTCAAAAACAAGGGTGATGGAGGTTCGATGCCATATCCGCCCAAGAGGCTGCCTGGCCCGCTTCCGGACGGCGCGGAGGCGTTTTGCCCCGCCCCGTCGCGCGTCCCGTTCCCCGGCATGAGGGGCCGTTCTTTTTACCAGCCGGTTTCCACAGCCAGCAGAGATGATAAACAAACATGGAGAATATCATGAAATGTCCCGTATGCAACGCCACCAATCCCGACCACGCCACTTTCTGCAAATCCTGCGGCAAAGCGCTGCGCAGCAACCTGCGCACCTGTCCCAACGGCCATGATTACGACGCCAGCCTGCCTTCCTGCCCGCACTGCCCACCGCAGCGCACGGCGAACCTGGGCCAGACGCCCACTGCCAGGATGGGCGATGAAGCCGACAGAACCAGGCTCGACACCGCCAAACCCAAGCTGGGGGCTGGCATTTCCGGGCCCGGAGCCCCGCTCAGCGACAAAACCGTAATCCTGGAAAGGCCGGAAGCCGCTCCCGGCGCCGTTCCCTCCGCGGAAGGAAAACCGCGTCCCCAGGTGAACCGGATGCTCACCGGCTGGCTGGTGACCTTCGATGTGGACCCCAACGGCCTGGATTTCAAGGTCTATCAGGGCCGCCACGTCATCGGCAGTTCCGCCTCCTGCGACATCCAGCTCAAGCTGCCGGGCGTTTCTGCCGAACACGCGGTCCTGCTGAGCCGCAACGGCAAATTCATCATCGAGGACAACCTTTCCTCGAACGGAACCTTCGTGAACGGCGAAATGATCGAAGACAAGGTGTATCTGAATGAAAACGACATCATCCGGATCGCCACCATCGACCTGAAACTCAAGACCGTGTGAGGTGCAAGATGCGCAGACTGATGATCCTGCTTTTGCTCTGCGCGCCGCTCTGGGCGCAGAACATCAGCCTAAACCACCTGAAAACCAACACCGACAATTTCCCCAAAATAGTGAACAGCTCCGTGCTGGCCCTGGACAACGCCGGCGAGCCGCTCAAGAACCTGAACGCCGGCAATTTCCGCATCTCCCTGGGCGGAGCGGCGGTGGACACCCTGCTGAACGTGACCACCTTCGAAAGTTCCGGACAGGGGCTCTCCATCCTTGTCTGCGTGGATGTTTCCGGCTCGATGAAGGGCAAGCCGCTGGACAGTGTTAAAAACGCCCTGCTCAGCTTCATCGGCAAAAAGCGCGCCAATGATGAGATCGCCATCCTGGCCTTTTCCGAGAAAGAGGAGCTGGTCTGCGATTTCAGCACGGACACGGAATTTCTGCGCGAGAGCATCGGAAAACTGAAAATCCTGCCCGGCGACACCTCCCTTTATTATTGCATCGACAAGGGCCTGGACCGCCTGGGCGGGCCCACCGCCAGGAATGAAGGGCGCTTTATGATCCTCTTTTCCGACGGCAAGGAAGACAACCCCGCCACCGCCTACACCATCGACGGGGTGATAGAAAAAGCCCGCGCGAAGCAAATCCCCATCTTCACGGCGGGCTACACCAGGCAGGAAAAGCAGTATCTGCAAATCCTGGACCGCATCTCCCAGCAGACCGGCGGCAGCTTTTACGACGCCCCGGACGCCCAGAGCCTGAGCGACCATTTTGGCAAGGTGAGCCGCCAGATACTGGGCTCCTACGTCCTCACCTACCCCGTGTTCGGACTGGCGGGCGACGGCCTGGAAAAAGACCTGAGCATCACCCTCACCCAGGGCACTTACAAAGCCGAATTCCCCGAGCCCGTGAAAGTTCGGGTGCCGGCCAACCGGGAAGCCATCAGCGGTCCGGAAGAGATCGACGCGAAAGGCGGCGGAAAACTTTCCCTGGGCTGGATAATCGGCATCATCGCCGTTTTGCTTGCCGCCGCAGCCGGAATATTCTTCTGGCTGAAGGACAAAGAGCAGAAACGCCTGGCTGAACAGCGCCGCCAGCAGGAGGAGGAAGAGCGCCAGCGCCGGGAACAACAGGCCCGCTACGAAGAGGAACAGCGCCGGCTGGAGGAACAAACCCGGCGCGAAGCCGAAATCCGGGCCCAGGACCAAACTCCCCGCTCCCGTGAGCACACGGTTATCCTCAGTCCCGGCACGGGCACCGGCGAATCACGCGGCGAACAGGGCCTCAGCCTGGAAGTGATGATGGGCAGCGAACAGGGCCGGACCTTCAACCTCGGGGCCGAAGGCGCCACCCTGGGCCGGGCGCAGGGAAACAGCATTGTGTTCAACGATTCCACCGTTTCCTCCCGCCACGCGCGCATCTACTGGAGCGACGGTCATTTCTACATCGAAGACCTCGGCTCGCTCAACGGTGTTTATGTGAACGGCCGGAAAGTCAGCCTCTGCCGCATCGAACAGGGCAGCACCTTCAAGCTGGGTTCGAACGAAGGCGTGTTCCGCCTTTACTGAGGCTGGCGATGAGCAGAAAAACCGCGGAAAGGCTGGTGATAAGCAACCTCACCGACGTGGGGATGGTGCGCGAAAGCAATCAGGACTATTACGGCAAATACAACGGCGGATTCGGTGACCTGATCCTCGTTTGCGACGGGATGGGCGGCTACAGAGGCGGGGAAGTTGCCTCCCAGGTGGCCGTGGAAACCATCTCCGCGCATTTCCAGGGCCTCGGGGCCGAATATGACGAGATCAACGAACTGCACCGCGCCTTTAGCCTCGCCCAGCAAAACATCGCCCGCCACGCCTCCGAAAATCCCGAACTGGCGGAAATGGGCACTACGGCGGTGGCGCTGCTGATCAGGGGAGAGCAATACTGGATCGCCTGGATTGGCGACAGCCGCATCTACAGAAGGCGCGGAGGCTGCACCATACAGCTTTCCAAAGACCATTCGTGGGTGCAGGGGATGGTGGACCAGGGCCTGATCAAAGCCGAAGACGCCCAAGACCACCCCAAAAAGAACATCATCCTGCGCTCCCTGGGCCCAGAACCCCACGCCTCCGAAGCGGCGGGGCCCTTCCCCATCTTCCGTGGCGATGTGTTCATGCTCTGCAGCGACGGCCTTTCGGACTACTTCAGCCTCGCCGAGGTGGACCGCTACCTGGCCCTGGAACCACAGCAAGCCTGCCGCGCGATGGTGGACGAGGCCAAACGCCGGGGCGGCAAGGACAACATCACCATCCAGGTGCTCAAAGTGGTGCGGGGAAAGGCTTTCAAGCCCACGCCCCCGCCCGGGGGGACAAACCTGCTCACGCTGGGGCTGGCGCTGCTGGCTCTGGTGTTTCTCATCTGCGGGGGAATCAACTTCCAAAGGCTGGCCCGGGAGGAAAAACGACGGAAGGAAGCAGAGATAGCCGCGGTGAGCGACAGCATCGCGATCATCGCCCCCGATACGACCGGGACTGTGAATGAAACCGGCGCTCCCGAAACCGGAAACCCCGGCAAAGATAGCGAGAGCCAGGGCAAAAACGCTTCCCCCTTACCCAAGAAAGCGAACAAACCAAATCAGGGAGGACATTGATGATGAAACTCCGGATCTTACTGATAGTTGCGCTGCTGCCGCTTTTGCTGCTGACGGCCTGCCTTTTGGCGACGGCAAGCTTCCCAGAGGGGAAACCGGGCCGGAAGGCATCTTCGCCGGACATCCGAAAAGGTTTGGAACATTATGAGTAATTCCCGCTTTTATTTCAGCTTCCGCTGGTGGCACATCCCGCTGATACTGCTGGTGCTTGGGCTGGGCTTCCTGGCCTGGGCCAGCACCTGGGATTTCGACCCGGAAGTGAAGCCGCACATTTTTCCCAGTCCCTCCCTGGACGTGAAAAACAACGCCTGGGTGGGATATTGGGTGCAGCCCTTCGAAATCCGCTTCATCGACAGGGACAACGAAATTCCCCTCATCCTGGAAAGCACGGAGCCCCGCTTCGTGAAAGCCCGCCAAACCACGGGCATCCCGCTCCGGATCAAAGCAGGAGGCATTGAAAACCTCCGGCTGAAGAGCCTGCTGAGGATCAGGGTCCAATCCATCGTGACCGCCAGACGCTGGGGACTGAGCAAGACCATGCGCGTGGACAGGGAAATGAGTTTGCCGGAACTGCTCAACCAAACCATCAAACTCTCCACCGATGTTTTGCCACAACTGCCATAGGCAGATAGATTCCGATTCGGTTTTCTGCCTCTTCTGCGGCAAGCGCGAAGGCAAAAGCGCCGGGCTTACGAACTAACCCTACTACTGCTTTTGCCCTCCTGAAGCGAAAGACCGGACTCAAATAGCAGCAGGATTCTATCGCCGCAATCGACAGCAATACAATTAGATAGGAATAGTGCCTGTCTCTCAGGCCAGTTTTTTCCTTGACACCCGTCCCCCTTCTGCTATGATTGAACCTTTATTTGCAACCAATTGTAAACATAGTGATTGAGTGTCCCCGTCCGAACGTGCTTCTGAATATGCGCCGGGGACGCATGCCACATTGGAGAATTTATGTTGATAGATAAACTGAAAATGTCCATTCGCGCAGTGACCCGGATGCTGAAACCAAGCCGGTTCCTGCTTTTACTCATGGCGGTGATCCTGCTGGTCGAAGCGGTCCAGCCTGTGGGAGCCACGATCAGCACCCGCAACAAGAATTACGCTGAGATAACCCGCAGCATGGTGGAAACCAGCCGCCTCTATCTTGGCCGTCCTTACCAGTTCCGCAATCCCCAGGGCGCCATCATGGACTGCAGCGGTTTTGTGCAGTGGATCTTTTCCCTCCACGATGTCCTCATCCCCCGCACCTCCAGGGAGCAGGGCGCCAGCAGCCGGCGGATACCGCTTTCGGACACCCGTCCCGGCGACCTGATGTTTTTCCGCGGCACCAGAGGCAAATCCAGCGTGATCGGACATGTGGCCATGGTGGTTGAAAACACCGGCGAGACCCTGAAAATGATCCACAGCTCCTCCCGCGGAGTGGTGATCGATGACTATTACTCCAGCCCCAACTACGTCAAGCGTTTCCTCTATGCCGGACGCATGCCCCAGCTTGAGGACAAATATCCCAGCCATGTGCCTCCCACCCGCAACATTACCGTGATCGGCGTGGGCGACATCATGCTGGGCACTAATTATCCCTCGCCCCAGTATCTGCCGCCCAAGGACGGCAAGGAACTGCTGGCGCCGGTGGCAGACATCCTCCGGAGCGCCGACCTCACATTCGCCAACCTCGAAGGGGTGATCCTCACTGACAAAGGCATGCCCAAGCAATGCTCCAACCCCTCCACCTGCTACGCTTTCAAGAGCCCGGACCACTATGCCCAATACCTGAAAGACGCCGGGATCGACGTGATGAGCCTGGCTAACAACCACAGCGGCGATTTTGGCGTCACTGGCCTGCGCAACACGGTGATGAAGCTGGATTCCCTGGGCATCAGGTTCGCCGGCCGCGTGGAATTTCCCTCCAAGATCTTTGAAAAAGACGGCATCATCTACGGCTTTGCCGCTTTCGCCCCCAACAGCGGCACCATGCAGATCAACGACTATGCCAAAGTGAAACAGACAGTGAAAGAACTGAGCGAAAAGTGCGACATCGTGATAGTCTCCTTCCACGGCGGGGCCGAAGGCGCGGATAAGACCCGCGTGACCCGCAAAACGGAGTTCTATCTGGGTGAAAACCGCGGCAATCCCCACGAATTTGCCCGCGTGGCCATCGATGCCGGAGCGGACGTCGTTTTCGGCCACGGACCCCACGTCACCCGCGCCATCGACATATACAAGGGCCGCTTCATCGCCTACAGCCTTGGCAACTTTGCCACCTACGGCCGCTTCAACCTCTCCGGCAAGCTGGGCATCGCTCCCATCGTGAAGCTGAATCTCAAAAGCGACGGCGAATTCATCGACGGCGAGATCATCTCCGTGAAACAACCCGGCAAGGGAGGCCCCGTGCTCGATGAAAGCAGGGCCGCGCTCAACGAGGTCATCAATCTCACCAGGCTCGATTTCCCGGAAAGCGAACTGCTGATCAGCCCCGAAGGCAAGGTAACCCGCAAGGACGCGGAACCTGCCATCAGCCTCAACAAATAATCCGCTTTCCGATAATACAACCTTTCAGCCGGCGCGAAGCCGGCTTTTTCTTTGCCCGGAAGCAAGATAAGCGGAAAATCTCTTGACCGCTGGACCGCTTCCAATATCCTCGCCCGTATGGAAAAGAACCGCAGCAAGCTGTGGCTGGCGCTGAAATACCTGCGCGGCCAGGGTCACGGCTTCATCAACCGCTCGCACTGGCTCACGATCGCGGGGATCACCCTCGGTGTGACGGCCCTCATCTGCGTCACCAGCGTGATGAACGGCCTCCGTGAGGACGTGCGCCAGCGGATCACGGGCACGCTCAGCGAAATCAAGCTCAGCGCGCCCGGCGGCAATCCTGTGCCCCATCCCCGACCTCTGGTGGACAGCCTGCTCGCCCTCGGCTACCAGGCGGCCCCGGTGATCCGCAGCGAACTCATTCTCAAGCAGGATGACCGCATCTGGTCCACCCTCTGTTTCGGGATCGATCCCGCCCTCCATTCAAAGATCAGCGCGGCTTTGCATCCCCGGCCGTCCGCCACCGGCTCCGAGGTTCAGGGCATCCTTTCCGGAGGGGTGGAGGGCCCGGAATTCACGGACAACGGCATCGCTTTGGGCTACGGCCTTGCCGCCGAGATCAACGCCCGCGTGGGCGACGAACTGCAATTGCTTTCCCCGGTTTTTGACGTTCCCACGGCTTTCGGCATGCTGCCCAAGGTCCGCACCGTCCGCGTGGCCGCCATCTTCAACGCCGGCATGCCTGAGTACAATTCCACTTTCAGCTTCGTGCCGCTGGCCACCGCCGCCTTTTTCCGCGGCTACACGGACGAGGTGGACTACATCGAGGTGAAGAGCCCCGACGCCAGTTCACCCCAGCGCCACACGAGCAGGATCAGAAGCCTCTTCAAAGGCTGGCAGGTGGAGGATTGGAGCGCTTACGACGCCAACCTTTACAGCGCCCTCCGCTTCGAAAAGTTCCTCATGTTCGTGATCATGCTTTTCACCTATGTGATCGCCAGCTTCAACCTCACCGGCTCCATGCTCAAGACCATCGCCCAGAAAAAGCGGGAGCTTGGTCTGCTCAAGGCTTTCGGCTACCGGGAAACGGACCTGCGCGACCTCTTTTTGTATCAATCGCTTATCCTGGCCACCATCGGGATCATCCTGGGCCTGGTCATATCAACGGCCCTGCTCCTCGTCCAGAAACGCTTCGGCCTGCTCTCCATGGGCATGGGGGACGCCGGGCCGCTGCCCCTGCCGGTGATATTCTCCTTCCAGGATTATCTCACCGTGGTTCTCGTTTCCTATTTCATCACTCTCGTAAGCGTGATCCTGCCTTTGCAAAGGCTGAAACGGATCAAACCCATCGAACTAATCCGCCAAACCACCTGAAGGACACACCGTGAACAGCGATCAGACCGACTTTCTGGCCGAACAAGAGCAAGACCTGCGCGACGCCCCCCTGGCCGAAAGGCTGCGTCCTTCCAGCCTGGATGAACTCCGAGGCCAGGCCAAACTGGTGGCTAAAAACTCCCTGCTCAACCAGATGATCGCCTCCGGAGAATACCACTCTTTCATCCTCTGGGGCCCGCCCGGAACAGGGAAAACCACCATCGCCCGCATCATCGAGCGCTCTTCCAGCCACCGTTTCGTCCAGTTCAGCGCCGTCCTTTCCGGGATCGGCGACGTGAAATCGGTGATGAAGGACGCCGACTACGCCCACAAACGCCGCAACCAGCGCACCATCATCTTCATTGACGAGATCCACCGCTTCAACAAATCCCAGCAGGACGCCTTTTTGCCCTATGTGGAGAGCGGGGCGGTTATCCTCATCGGCGCCACCACGGAAAACCCCTCCTTCGAGGTCATCCCGGCCCTCCTCTCCCGCTGCCACGTTTTTGTGCTCTCCATGCTCTCAGAGGAAGACCTCTCCGCCATCCTGGCCAAAGGCTTCGCGGAACTGGGCTTGAAGGACAACGAAGCCATCCGGGGCTGGCTGGCCCAGCAGAGCGGAGGCGACGCCCGCCGCGCCCTCAACCAGCTTGAACTGCTGGAACCCTGGCTGAAAGAGGATCCCCAGCCCGACCTCAAATCCCTCGCCGCCATCCTCGAAAAGAAGACCATGTTTTACGACAAGGACCGCGAGGAACACTACAACCTCATCTCCGCCCTCCACAAATCCCTCCGCGGCTCCGATCCCCAGGCCGGGCTCTACTGGCTGGCGCGGATGCTGGAGGCCGGCGAAGACCCCCGCTACGTGGTGCGCCGCCTCATCCGTTTCGCCTCCGAGGATGTGGGCCTGGCCGATCCCAACGCCCTCCTCCAGGCCATCGCCGCCAAGGAAACCGTGATGTTCCTGGGCATGCCGGAAGCGAACAACGCCCTTGCCCAGTTGGTGGTTTACCTCGCCACCGCCCCCAAGAGCAACGCCCTTTACAAAGCCTATTCCGCGGCTGCTGAAGATGCACGCAAAACCAGCCACTGCGGCGTTCCGCTCCACATTCGCAACGCCCCCACCCAGCTCATGAAAGACCTCGATTACGGTAAGGATTACCGCTACGACCACGACAACGCCGACCACTATGCCTACCAAAAGTATTTCCCGGACCAGATGCCGGAAAAGATCTATTACACGCCCGGCGAATTCGGCTTTGAAAAAGAGATCGCCAAACGCCTCGAGTGGTGGCTTAAGCTTCGGCGGAATAAGTGATTATGGCTCCGATTGGCGAGCTGCCGCTCTCCAGCTTTAGAATCAACTCAACAAATTCCCGGAAGCGTATCCCTTGTGCAAGGTTCCAGCCTAGCCAAATCGCTTGGGAAAAGGAGTAAATCATGTTCAAGCGTTCTCTGTTTTTTATCCTGCTGGCCGTCCTTTCCGGATTGTGCCTGGCCAAACCGGTATCCGAAAGGACCCAGGTGCGCAACCTTGCAGCCTTCACCCGCCTCTGGGGCTATGTAAAACACTGGTATCCCGCTGACGAAGTCCAGTCCATCGACTGGGACCGCTTTGCCGTTTACGGTTCCCGCCAGGTGCTGGACGCCCGCGACGACCGTGAACTCCAGGCCAGGTTGCTTGGCCTCTTCAGCCCGCTGGTGCCGGAGCTACAACTCTTTGGCAAGCGCGCTCCCGACATTGTCCCCTTCGAACCTGTCCCCGGCCGCTCCAAGGTCTTTTGGCAGTATTCGGGCTACAACAACACCGACAGCCCCAGCGTCTATGTCAGCATACGCACCAACCGTCCAAAAATGGTTCGCAACATTCCGGGATACGATGATGCCTGGACCATGCTGATGCCCAGATTGCCCCAGTCCGCCGAGCCTGAAACCAAAGCCCGCGTCACGTTCCGGATCCGCAACCTTGTGCCCGACAGCCTCACCATCAAGGTCTATGCCGGTTTTGAGGGCGATACGGTCGTGGATTCCCTCTCCGGAGAAGGCTGGGAGGTCAAAAGCTTTGAACTGGAATCCAAAGGCTACGACTCTGAATCCCTCTGGTTTGGAATGGCTTATTTTCAGCACCTTCAGCTTGACGACGTCAAAATCGAACGCTGGATCGACGGCGACTGGCAAAACGTCTTTGAGACAGGTTTTGAGGATGACGTTCCCGGCGGCCTGCCCCAGGGCTTTAACCTCAATATCCTGCACGATACCATGTTTGGCCAAAGAACGGGGTTTGTGGTGGAAGACAGCCCCGGGGGACGTCTGCTCTCCATCCGCAAAACCCCGCCGGAGCAGGAATTCACGCTCATACTCACAGACCGGTTCTTCGCTGAACAACTTCCCTGGGGCGAGCTGCTGGAAAAACCCCTGGTCCGGGGTCTTAACTGCCGCTTTCCCATGATCCTGCAATGCGATGCCGAACGCACTTATCCGGTCTGCGACACAACCGCCCTCAACGCCCTGGGCGCCGAACTGGCCGATATAGACATCAACGACCGCGGTGACCGCCATGTCTGGCTGGCGGGGCTGATCAAATACTGGAATGAGCTTAGTTTCTTTTATCCCTATTTTGAATATGGCGACTGCGACTGGGATGGCGAACTGCCCAAAGCGCTGGCCAGGGTGCTGCGCAGCCGGGACTTCGAGCAATACAAGAAGGCCTTGCTACTGCTGATGTCCCAAACCGGCGACGGGCATTCCCACCTCAGCGACCAGTCCCACAATCCCAACAGGCCCTGGTTTACCGCCATTCCGCTGAAGGGAAAATGGGTGGTCAACAAAGTTTTGGACCCTTCCCTCGACCTTCCTCCGGGTTCGCGCATAACGAAAATGAACGGGAAAAACTTCGCCAAAATGATGCGGGAAAACCGCCCTTACTTCTCCTCGGGAAATCCGGAAAGCAATGACATCTATCTGTTTAGCCGGTCCCTGAGAACCTATCCGGACAGCGTGGCGACCTTTGAATTCATTACGCCGGACCGGCGCAAGATAACGCGGACCGTCCCTTTCGGGGATTATGAAGGCTGGCGGTATGCGACGCCCGATGCCAAGTTTGTCAATTACCCCGGCGGGATCGTGTATGTGAATCCCAACACCATAACGGAAGAGGAACTTCAGGAGGCTCTGCCGGAGCTGGTGGCGGCTCGGGGGATAATCCTGGACCTGCGCTACTATCTCAATATTTCTCTGGATTTGCTCCGATATTTGCTGTCCGCTCCCGATTCCCTGGCCAACAGCCTGGTCGAACGTTACATCCGCCCGCGGGAGAAATTGCCCCGCCTGAATGAAGACCGGCCAACCTGGGGAGTCTGGCCCGGGGAGCCGCATATCGGCGCGGAAGTGGTGGCCTTGTGCGGCCGCTCAAGCCAAAGCTACTGCGAGGCGTATCTGGCCGTGCTGAAACACAACCGTCGGGCCACGCTGGTGGGAAAGCCCACCGCCGGAGCCAACGGAAACGTGGTCATTACAGACCTGCCTGGCGAACTGAAGGCCTATTGGACAGGAATGTTCGTGCGTCAGGCCGATAAAAGCCGCTTCCACGGAGTTGGGATCATCCCGGACATCCTGGTGGAAACCACTCTGGACGACATAGTGCGGGGGCGTGACCCTGTGCTGGAAAAGGCTTTGGAGCTGCTGAGAGAGGAAAACTAACCCCCGGCCTGGGGAATCGTTATTCACCTCTGTGCCCTGCTGGTCAGACCCTGAACCCGCTCTTCCGCACCCCTCCCCTGCCTCTCGCAAGATACCCGCATCAAATGCGGGCATAATGCGGGAGGCGACAATGGAACATAGGACAAGGCCTTAATGGCCAGTCGGATTTGCTTCCATACGGCCACACGCTGGCGTCGAGCGAGGCACGGGCAGCGACGACAGTAAATAAGCCTGTCACCCCAAACCCACGTCATTCCGAGATTGCCTCGGCATCCAGAAGCAACCACCACCCAGCCCTAAACCCACGTCAATCCGGGTTTGACCCGGAATCCAGTCCATATTCCGTTATGGATCCCGGATCAATGTCACCTCGCGAGCTCGGTGACGTCCGGGATGACGTAGCCCTGGAGGCTGGCGTCGAGCAAGGAACGAGCATCGACGCCAGCAATACTTCCTGTAGTCCAAGCTCGCAAGCTCGCTGGACTCCAGGCTCCACCAACATCGACTACAGCAAAGGAAGAGCGCTTCAATGTATTTTCCTGTCGTCCATGCTCACTGCGTTCGCTGTACGCCAGGCAAAATGGCGGTACAGAGACCACCTGTATAAAGGTAGCGGCGCTCGCCGAAGCGCCGAAACTCCCAAGCCCACTTCATTCCGAGATTGCCTCGGAATCCAGAAGTAACCACCACCCAGCCCTAAACCTACGTCATTCCGAGATTGCCTCGGAATCCAGAAACAACCCCCACCCAGCCCCAAACCCACGTCATTCCGGGCTTGACCCGGAATCCAGCCTGCGCTGGCATGAAGGCAAAACGGGAATAAAGTCTATCCGCCATCGATGAACTTGAGCTGTTTTTCCCGAAAGTGAAACCGGTGTTTTTATTGCCCGCAGAAAAAGCTTGCCAAAATACGGGGGCTGGCTGAAAGTGGAAACAGCCTTGATAAAGTTACGGACTCTGTCCTGGCAAGAGCCTTTCACGAGGCACAAAACGC
>JAAYWB010000026.1 GCA_012516855.1 Candidatus Cloacimonadota bacterium | reverse complement strand
TGCTACTTAGCATCCGACGTTTGAGTTCTGATGCCGGCAAGGTGTCGCTTACTTGAATCTTTCTCATCACTACCTCCAGTGATATGAATACAGAGACAGGATAATCAATTCTAGTATTTATGCAAGCGAAATGGTATAAGGCCCTTTCCTGTCTCCCGGACGCGCCTCCCGTACAATGGCCGCATTTGGTGCGGGTATTGTGCGGGAGGCAGGGGAGTGGAATGGACTCGGGCGCTCAGGGTCAAGCTGGCAGGACATTGCTGCGGACAGGCATGTATGGCTTTGGTTCAAACCGAGGGAGCGGAGGCATCCAAATGGAAAGCTGTCCTCCTTGCTTTACCCACCCTGTCTGAAAGAGGGGAAAAATTAAAACTTGACATATTGCGGAACGCCCGGCCATTTGATTTAACATGGAAAAACCCCTCTGCATGGGGAATAGAATACGCAGGGAGCGATTTATGCAAAAGAACACCGTCCGCCTCCGCAGCGCGAACATCTCGGATATTGGCAGAAATCCGGCTCGCACCAAGAACGAAGACTATTTTGGCCATTTTCAAGGCGAATTCGGCGACCTTTTCCTGGTCTGTGACGGCATGGGTGGCCACGAGGGTGGCGAAATCGCTTCGCGCCTGGCAGTGGAGAGCATCCGCAAACATTTTGAGACCAATTACGTGCCCGGAGAAGAGCTGGCAACGATCACCCAAAGCATAGATTTCGCCCAGCAAAAGATCACCGAACGGGTGGAACTAGAGCCGGAACTTGCGGGCATGGGCACCACCCTGGTTCTGCTGCTGATTCAGGGAGTTAGCTATTACATCGCCCATTGCGGTGACAGCCGCATCTACCTAAGCCGCGGCGGCGCGATCAACCAACTCACCAAAGACCACTCCGAGGTGCAGATGATGGTGGAAAGCGGTATCATCACCCAGGAACAGGCAGCTACCCATCCCCGGCGCAATTTCATCACCAAAGCCATAGGCCACACCAGCTTCGCGCCGGACGTCTCGGGACCCTACATCCTGCAGCAGGACGACGTTTTCCTGCTCTGCTCGGACGGCCTTACGGAATACGTGAAGGAAGATGAACTGCACCAGCAGATGGAGGAGGAACCCCAGATCGCCTGCCAGAACCTGGTGGATATGGCCAACGACCGCGGCGGGAACGACAACATAACCATCCAGATCGTGCAGGTGCAGCAGTGCTCGCCCTTCACGCTCAGAGAAGAGCTTCCCACTCCGCGCAGGAAGAAAATACTGCCTCCTTTGGCTCTGGTTGTCACGCTGCTGGTCTTTCTGGGCGCCGTGTTCTGGTATGCCCGGTCCATCCAGGTTCCACCCTCTCCGGAAATCGCGGCAACCCGAGATTCCCTGAGAGCCGCCAGGGCTGAGGCCAAACGTCTGGCCAAAGAAGAAAAGAAGCGGCTGAAAGAAGAGCGGAAGAAAAAAGGGGAAAAAGCCTCGGAAAAGGCCATCGACCCCAAACTGGCGGTGGCGGATTCCACCATCGCCAACCGGCTGCAGTCTTACGCCGCGGGAAACCCTTATCTGGAAGCCTTTAACGCCATGAGCAACAAGACCGCGCAGGCCAAAAACTTCAAATTTATCAGCAAATCCGAAGCCAACCAGGTGATCTACATCGTTCCCGGCCAGACCATCTATCTGGATTATGCCAAGCTGGCCTACCAGGCCGGGCACAATCTGAAATCCGAGGACATCACCGCCCTGATGGCCATCGCCGTGCTGCGCTCCTCCGGTCAGTTCAACCTTGCCAAAGAGGGCTGGGAAAGCAAGTTCATCGCCTCTGGCACTTCCCCTATCGATGACCAGACCTGGAACGCGGCCCGGGAGCTTTATAAAAAATACGATTCGGTCAATGCCGACCAGCTTTTCAACAACCCAAACCGTTTCGCCCGCCTGCGCGCCCGCATCTTGGTAGGGCCCTACGGCGTCAGCCTGAACAAAGGCTGACCTTACGGAGAGAATGAAACCATGAAATGCGTCCATTGCGGAGCGGAAATCGAGGCGGACAGCAGTTTCTGCATTGTCTGCGGCAAGCCTGTAAGCCCTTCCCGGCAACTGCGGATTGGCCGTGACGCCGGAAACGACATAGTTGTGAACCATGACCGCATTTCGCGGCTTCACGCCGTGATCACCAAAGAGGGCTCACATTACCGGATCACAGACCAGAACTCGCTGAACGGCATCCTGGTGAACGGACAGAAAGTGACCAGCGCCCTGATCCGCCCGGGCGACAGGGTTTCCCTGGGCGGGATCGTGGAATTGGACTGGAACGCCGTGGCGGTCGCTTTTTCCGGCGTTAAGTCCGGCACCCAACCCCGTCCTGCTCCGGTCTTTTACCACCAGGAAGCGTCCCAGCCCAGGAAATCCCCGTCCGCGCTGCTAATCAGCCTCATCGTGCTGGGGGTGATTGGACTGCTTGCCGGCGCTTATTTCCTTTGGGACAGTATCTCCGCCGGCAGCGGCAAATCATTCAATATCCAGTCCGAATACAGCTACAGTGTCAAATCGGTGGAAGAGCCGGAAATGGCCTCCCGCCGCTCGGAGGTGGAAACGCTGGAGGACTTGCTGGCCAGGGCTCCGGCTGTGTTTGGCAGGGAAATGTCCCTGCTCCTGTCCTATTGCCTGCTGGACGTGAAAGTGAGCGAACCGCAGACCCTTCTGTCCTCCGGAACTGAGGAGGGAAAGATCCTGCGCACGGCCAGCACCAGCATCACGGAAAGGGAATTCAACGCCCGCTATGAGTATTTGCGGGGCAGAGAAGACCATCTGGCCATGATCTCCGAAGCGGAAAATCAGCTTGCCCAGGCCAGGGCGGAATTGAAGCTGCGCGAGGCGGAACTGAGCCTGGCCAGCAAGGCGCCTGAAGGCAGGGACCTCATCAACCAGGGTATCGGCGCAATCAACGTTTTGGCCAAAAAAGGCGATAAGCCGTCCCTGGACAGCCTTAAAGACAACCGCATCGACAGCTCGGTGGACCAGGCCCTCAGAGATTACGATGAAGCCTTGGGCAACCTTGAAGGTGTTTACGCTTCCCTGAACGACATCAAAGCCGAGGTGGCTGCCGTTAAAGCCGACAGTTCAAAGAAAGGCGGCCGCGTCCTGAAATGATCATCAAACCCGGCGATTTCATCCGTAACTACCGTGTGCTGGATTACATCGGCGAAGGCGGCATGGGCAAGGTTTACTCCGCCGAGGAAGAGCTGCTGGGGCGCAAGGTCGCCATCAAAATGCTCGACCCGTCCGTGACCCATCAGGAGCATTTCCGCCAGCGTTTCATCAACGAAGCCCGCATCCTGTCACAGCTTCAGCATCCCCACATCGTTGGCCTCTTCACTTTCTTCCTGGAGCAGGAAAGCTATTTCATGGTCATGGAATACGCCGAAGGCCAGACCCTGCGCGACCTCATCGCCACCGTCGGCCCCATTCCGGAACAGCGTACCCGGCGCATCCTCCGCCAGATCCTTTCCGCCCTGGATTATGCCCAAACCAAGGGCGTTGTCCACCGCGACATCAAGCCCTCGAATATCATGATCGGCGAAAATGACGACCTCAAGATACTGGATTTCGGCGTAGCCCGCATCCTGGCCAATCCCCAGTTCACTCTCGCCGGCTCCAGGCTGGGCACCATCTACTACATGAGCCCGGAGCAGGTGCGCTCGCCGCGGGATGTGGACAGCCGTTCGGACATCTATTCCACCGGCGTGGTCCTCTATGAAATGCTCACCGGGCGGTTGCCCTTCAGCACGGAAACCGAGAGCGATTTCCTCATCGAAAAACAGATCGTGGAAAGCCCCATGCCGCATCCGCGTGACTATTATCCCTATATGTCCGACCACATAGTGGATCTGATGAACGCCATGACGGCCAAGGAACCTTCGCTGCGCCCCACCGCCGCCGAAGCGATCAGGGCTTTAGACACCAGTTCGCTGGACTCTATCAAAACCGCCCCGCCCCTCAGCGAAAAGCCCGTTCCCGTCGAGCCTGTGGCCCCCACACCCATTCCTCCTGCCCCCAAAAAGGGAATGCCGCCGGGACTGCGCGCCTTCCTCGTCATCTTCATTATCGCCATCATCCTGGTCACGCTCGGTTTCATGCTCAAGGCGTGGCTGGATATCAATCCCAACCTCTTCGGCCCCCGGTCCGAAGAAGCCGTGGCGGAGGAAACGGTGGAAGGACCGGCAAGCGAAAAAGAAACGCTCAGCCAAGAGGAGATCGAGGCCAATATCGCCGCGCGGAAGCGCCGGGAAGCCGAAAACGCCGTCCGCTCGATTCGGCCCCGCTTCAGCGCCATCGCCAGAAAAGCCCGGGAATACAAGGCCCAGGATGAATACGGGGACTGGCCAAAGAGCCTGGACGCCTTCATTGACCCCGCGGAGGCCGACACCGACCAATTCAACTTTGATTGGTCTGACGACGGCATCATCATCGCCATCAGCAACCGCGCTTTCGGTAAAGCCGGGATAGAGATCTACTATACCCTCGATTCCGACCATTTCGAGATTTACGACCCCGACCCGGAAAACCCGCCCAACATCGACCCCGCCTGGCTGAATTGACCGACCGGCAGACCTGGCTCCAAACTTCACAGCCATGCAGGCTGGCCGTTAAGGCCCTTTCCTGATTCCCAGACGCGCCTCCCGCACTATCTCCGCATTCGATGCGAGCGTCATTCGAGTGGCGTGGGAGGGCGATAGTCGCAGGCGCTCAGAGCCTGACTGACAGGACATTGCGGTGGGCAAGCAATTATGGCCCTCCTTTAAAACATCGCTTTCTTTCAAATAGAGTAGGTAGTCCGGTTGATCGAGCCCGTTGGGCGACATAACGATAGCGATGGTGCGTAACCCCCTCGTACAAGTGCGATAACAAAATGGAAAGCCCCTTGTGGGCGACAGAAATCAATCCCCGCGGTTCTTTCACCCGCAAGTGGCTCAGAAGGTAGTTGGGATCCATTGTCGAGGGGTTCCGTTCGCTGCGCTCACTGCACACCCTCGCTATGGTCTGCCGCCTCTGCGAGGCTTTACCCATCCGGTTCGAAAGAGAGCCTGAAACAAGTGGTTGCCGACACTCAACCTGAAAGTGGTCGGGATGGCCTCATCCACCCTGATTGAACATGAATCATCCTTTTCATTGACAGAAAAAGCGGTAAATTCAGCATGGATTAACCAAATCAAGAGGAGAAAAAATGCCCCTGTCCGAGCGCCCTTACGCGGAGTTCCTGCCCGAAGAAGTGTGGAAGTGGAAGCTGATGGAAGAGCGTTTCGACCGTGTGTTGAAGCTGCACAACTATCAGGAGATCCGCCTGCCCATCCTGCAGAACCGCGACTTGGAGCATAAGGGGATCACGGCGCTGATGCCGGGCCGGGAAGCGGCGCGGCTCGCGGCGAAAACCCTGGACATCTGCGGCCATGACGGCGGTCCGGGCAACCTGAGCTTGCGTCCCGAATGCACCATCAGCGTGCTCAGTTACGCTGCGAGGACCTACCGCCGGGGCGACATCCACCGCTATTACTACCACGGCCCGGTTTTCCGCCAGGGGCGTGACCAAGAGCCGCGGGAATCCTTCCAGCTCGGGGTGGAGCTTTTGGGCAGTTCCAGCCTGATTTCGGAAAACGAGGTCATAAGCCTGGGCATAAGGCTGCTGCGCGATTTGGGCTTTCGGGACGCCAGCCTGCGTTTGAACAGCTTTGGCTGCGAAATCTGCCGGGAGAAATTCTGCAAAGCCGTGCGTGCGGAGATGGAAAAGCACAGCGCTGAATACTGCCCCGCCTGCCTGGATGAACTGGGGGCCAATCCCTTCACCGAAACCCATTGCGAGGATGAACGCTGCCGCCACAGGGTGCCGGGTGAACTCAGGATCCTCGACCACCTCTGCAAGCGCTGCAAGGCCAAATTCTCCAGCATTCAGAAGGTGCAGGCCAATCTGGGCCATATCTACAAAGTGGACCCGGGCCTGTTCAAGAATTTCGCCTATTACAACGAAACCGTGTTTGACCTGGTGATCGGCGAAGGTGAGAAAGAAATGACCGTGGGCGGCGGCGGCCGCTACGACAACCTCTCGGAAAAGATAACCAAACTGCGCATCCCCGCTGTGGGCTTCTATCTGGACCTCGACCTCGTGTTTGCCGCCATGGATGCTCGCCGGCTCTTTTTCGACTGGAACAGGGATTTCTCGGTTTATATCTGCGCGCAGTCGCCGGATATGGAGATGATGCTGCTGCAAATCGCCCAGGAACTGCATTCGGAGGATATCATCACCGTCCTCAGCCCGGATATTCTCGAAAGCGGGGAGGAACAAACCCGTGCCCGGGCCAGGAACTGCGACCTGATGATAGCCATCCGCGAGGAAAACATACGCGAAGGCAAGCTGCTGCTCTTCAACCTGGCTCGCGACACCCAGGCCTACATACCCCTGCACCGCCTGGCCGAATCCGTCCAACTGGCGCGTAAAACACTAAGAAAATAAGGAGATAATATGCAAGCTATTAGAACAATCAAAGCTCCTGCCGCCCTGGGGCCCTATTCCCAGGCCGTGATGATGAACGACGCCCTCTTCGTTTCCGGACAGCTTGGGATCGAAGCCGAAACGGGAAATTTCGGCGAAGGCTTCGAAGCCCAGGCGAACCTCGTGTTCGCCAACCTCAAAGCCATTCTGGAAGCGGCGGGAATGAGCTTCCGCGACGTGATGAAAGTCTCCGTGTTCCTGAAGGACATGAACGATTTTACCGCCCTCAACGAGATCTACGCCCGCAACTTCAGCGCCCCCTTTCCCGCCCGGGAAGCCATCCAGGTGGCCCGGCTACCCAAAGACGGATTGGTGGAAATCTCCGTCATCGCGATAAAATGAGCATCATCACGAAAACCGGCGACGGAGGCCAGACCTCACTCTACGGCGGGGAACGGGTTTGGAAAGACGATCTGCGCGTGCGCGCTTACGGCGCTTTAGACGAACTGGACGCCCATCTGGGGGACGCGCGTCACCAGATTTCTGATGATCGGGCGCTGTCAATAATCCTGGACATCCAAAACGCCCTTTGCCGCTTGATGGGTGAACTGGCCACCCCCGGCGGGAACTACCAAAATCCCGTTAAGGAAGGGGATGTGGAGGCGGTCGGAGAACTTGTCCGAGAACTGGAAGCTGACACGCCCATAACAGGTTTTGTGATTCCCGGCTCGCTGCCGGCTTCGGCCAAACTGGACATCTGCCGCGCCGTGGCCCGCCGCGCCGAGCGCGAAGTGGTCGCCCTGGCCCGGAAGGAGAATGTTTCGCCGCCGCTGCTCCGGTTCGTGAACAGGATTTCGGACCTGCTGTTCATCCTGGCCCGCGCCCTGGAGGTGAAAGAGGGGGTCATCCGCTATAAAACAACAACCTAAGGAGATAAAAATGTATAAGATAGTGCTTGTCCGCCACGGCGAAAGTATTTGGAACAAGGAAAACTTATTCACCGGCTGGACCGACGTGGACCTTTCCGAAAAGGGCGTCCGGGAAGCAAGGATCGCCGGACAGCGCCTGGCCGCGGCGGGCTTTGAATTCGACGAAGCCTGGACCTCCGTGCTCAAACGCGCCATCCGCACCCTCTGGCTGGTGCTTGACGAGATGGATCTCATGTATCTGCCCATCCACAAAGACTGGCGCCTCAACGAACGCCACTACGGAGCCTTGCAGGGGCTCAACAAAGCCGAGACAGCCGCCAAATACGGGGAAGAGAAGGTGATGACCTGGCGCCGCAGCTTCGACGTTCCTCCGCCCGCACTGGAACTTACCGACCCGCGCCATCCGGGCTTCGACCCCCGCTACGCCGGTCTCGAGAAAGACCGGCTTCCCCTCTGCGAATCGCTGAAAGACACCTGCGAACGCGCCATGCCCTTCTGGGATGAGGTGATCGTCCCCAGGCTGAAGGCCGGGCGAAGGATGATCGTTTCCGCCCACGGCAACAGCCTCCGCGCCATCGTTAAAAACCTCGACGGGATCAGCGACGCGGATATCGTCGGCTTGAACATCCCCACCGGCATACCGCTGGTTTATGAATTCAAATCCGACCTGAGCGTGGCAAAACGCTATTACCTGGCCGACGCGGACGAGCTGGCCCAAGCCCAAAAAGTGGTGGCTGACCAGGGCAAGGCCAAAGAATAGATTTTCCTTGACGAATCCGGCTTTGGCAGGAATCTTGGACAAAACCTTACACAGGAGATAGAAATGGCAGTCAAGATCGATAAAGACACTTGCATCGGATGCGGGGCCTGCGTGGATGTTTGCCCCGTGCAGGCTCTTTCCCTGGAAGACGGCAAGGCCAAATGCGACGAAGGCACCTGCATTGATTGCGGCGCCTGCATCGGCACCTGTCCCGTGCAAGCCATATCAGAATAAGCTTATTTCGCAAGCTTGAACGCGGAAGAGGGCGATGCCTTCTTCCGTTTTTGTTTCTCAGAGCACCATTACCGACCCTGGAGGAAATCATGCGACGTGCAATTGCTATCTTATTTATAGTCTTGCCGTTCTGTTGGCTGGCTGCCACGGATGTGAGCGGAAACCAGTCCGGAACCTGGACTTTGGCCAACAGCCCCTACAACATCATCGGAGACGTGACCGTCCCGGCGGGCGATAGCCTCAGCATCGAGCCCGGCGTGGAGGTTTTTGTGATGGGCAACTACCGGCTCAAGGCGGAAGGAAAGCTCACGGCAGTTGGAACCGAGGCTGACACCATCCGCTTTCGCAGCGGCCAGGCGGACCCCGGCGCCCTCTGGAAGGGCATCCGGCTGGAAAACGAGAGCCTCCAGAGCCAAATCCGGCGCTGCTACATCGAAAAGGCCGAATACGGGGTCAATGCCATCGACTCGCCTGTGCTGATCAGCCACTGCCGCTTCAACCTGAACGACAAGGGAATGCAGCTTTACGGCATTGGCTCCGCCGACCCAGCCACCATGCTGGTCCAGTACAACATTGTGGAAAACAGCATCGGCAACGGCATCCTCATTTCCCAGAACAGCAACGCCCTCATCGAATACAACGAGGTCCGCTTCAACGGCACCGGATCGCAATACCGCGGCGCCATCCAGCTTTCCAACCAATCAGCCGGAGGCTCCAACAGCCCCATGATCCGCTATAACCACATCCACCACAACCACAAACAGGGCATAACAGCCTGGGATATTCAGGCCGTGAACGCCATCCAGCCCCACATCCTGGAAAACGTCATCGAATACAACCTCACCGGCATCTATCTGCTCAACGCCTCCGGCTACGTGGCGGACAACATCATCCGCCACAACTTCATTCCCGGCGACGCCAATTCCGGGGCCGGAGTCATGGTGGCCGGAGCCACCAGCGAGCCTTACTTTGAGCGAAATATCATCCACGGCAATTTCACCGGCTTCTACCTCGGCAACAACGCCAAACCCTGCCTGGGAAACCTGGACATCTACCACGCCTGGGCCCAGGGCGAAAACCAAATTTACGATAATATCGACGGTTCCAACATCCCGCACAGCGTTTACACCTATTCCTACACCACCCCCGGCCTCACCATCTGGGCAGAAAACAACAGCTGGGGAACCAACGACCCAGCCGAAATAGCCATCGGCATCAACGACCAGAACGACGACCCCAGCCTGCCCCTGGTAGATTTCGAGCCTATTCTGCCCATACCTGTTCCCACCACCGTGACCGGCTCCGTCAGCTACGCCGGGGCCTTCAGCCTCACCAACCACCGCGTTCAGATCGTGGGAGCTGATTCCGGCGAAATCTATTATGAAGAGCCGGTGAGCCCGGACCAGCCTTTCACGCTTTCCCAGATATTTGACGGGCAGTTCCACGTGGTGGTCATGGCCGATGTGGAAGGGGTGGAGCGTGTCTTCTATGGCACTCCGGGCGGGCTGCTGACTCCGGAGACATTCTCTCCGGACGGTTTGGAGCCCGTTGAGGCTGGCGTCATCCAAATCCAGGAGACGCAGCCGCCGCGTTTTCAGGATGTGGGTTCGCCCGAACAGATCGGCGCACATCTCTGCTATCCTGTTTATCACCGCTTTTTCGTTTACCGCTGGGACCACATCAACTGGCTTTACGAATCGGGCGATTACGTCTTCCTCAAACGCCACGAACGCTTCAACGAAGCCGGCAACATCATCTTCAACTTCGCAGACGAAGTGGTGTGGGACAAGATCAGCGGCATCGAACATAACAATACCTGGCTGCGCACCGAAATCTTGAATGACAGCGGAGCCCAGCGCGTCAGCATGTTCCGTGCCAAAATCGTGACCACAGCTTCCGACGGCTCGAACACCCATATGCTTATCCTCCAGTCAGACACTGTTAACCAGCAACTCATCTCCGTCCGCGTGCTGGACGAGGGATTAAGCCGCGTTTACCACTACAACGCGGGTTACCTGGCAAATTGCGAAACCGTGGTCGGCAACATCGTGTTCCAGTATCTGCACGAGGGAAACTGGTGGTTCTATCAGCCCTTGTTGCCGGTATATCAGCCCACCGGCCTCTGCGTTGACCAGGTGGAACATTTCGTCGAAAGCCCCTGGGCCCTCACCCTCTACTGGCAGGCTCCGGCGGATGACGGTATCTACAACTGGACCCATTACCGCGTTTACAATTACGATACCCTCCTGGCGGAAGTGCCTTTCCTGCTAAATAGCTGGCACTCGAACAACTTCAATTACCAAGTTGAACACTGCCTCACTGTCTGCGCTTTCGACGGCGTGAACGAAAGCCCGCGCACCAATGAGGTCTTGGTCTCCCACGTTTCCGCCAGCGACCCCGGGGCAGTGCCCCCAACGCTTGTGGTCGGCCCCAATCCTGCTTCCATCGGCGCGGGCGGCAGGGTGGAGGTCAGCATCAAGAGTTCCGCTCCGCTGAACGGCAGGCTGGGCGTTTACAACTTGCGTGGACAACTGGTTGAAACGGTGCCGGTGGCCTCGGAAGGTGATTTCGCCTGGCACTGGGGCCTGCTTGACGCCGCCGGGGAGCGCTGCGCTTCCGGTATCTATTTATTCAGGGCGGAGCTGGAAGGCCAGCCCACCCTGCAAAAAAGGCTCGTCCTGATCAGATAATCCCTGCGAGTATCAAAAAGCCCAGACCAGCAAACCGCCTTCCGGGCTCGTTTAACCGGATTACCCTCTCGGTTTGAAAGAACGCCTTCTTCTTCGGCTGATGTTCAATTAGGGCGGACAAAGCCGCTACCTGTGTGGAGGCGGTCGCCGTACCGCCTTTTCCCTCTTTCAAACAGGGGGAGGTAAAGCCTCGCTATGGTCTGTCGTCCCACGGGCTTTATATGTCCGACGCTGTCAAGTCTTGATATAGGTTGACTACTTTTATGTTGTTTTTCTCAGCAGACATGCTCATGTCACCCACTGATACCAAATCGCTTTCATTAATCTAATTTAAGCCATTTGAAATAGGTCAATTTTGAGACCATGTCTCTGTTGCTATCCAAGTATGAGAAACTATCAATAAGAGCTTTTTGAACATCATCAAGTGACGC
>JAAYWB010000025.1 GCA_012516855.1 Candidatus Cloacimonadota bacterium | reverse complement strand
TTCTTCTATCTGGACCCTCCCTACTATACCAAGGAGCACATCTACGAACGTGAGGACGCGAACGCTTTCAACCAGCATGAAGAGCTGGTAGAAGCTCTGAAGCAGATCAAGGGCAAGTTCCTGCTATCCTACAATAACGATCCTTACATCAAGCAGTTGTACGATGGCTGCATCATTGATGAAGTCGAGACGCAGTACTCAGTATCTGGGGCTTTCCAGACGGAGATTGAGCTACTAATTAGGAATTATTGATTTGTTGCACTATTCCCGATCTAATATTTTGGAGGTGCCTTTAACGAAATTCCTCCTCAAAATATACTTCATTTGTTTTTCAATATGATCGGACAGATTATTAATGCCGAGTTCCGTTCCCCTCTTGAGCATGTAATCTCTCATAGATGTGATAAACTCAGTCTTTGTCACATTCTCTTTGTTAGCTGCTGCCACCATTTCAATAGCCCTTTTTTTATCAAAAGAGCTATTCGCGTACACCAAATCACGCTTACCAAAACAACCAGGGATCATCTCTTTCCAGGACATGTTAGTCTCCTTTCCCAATTTGTTACCTCATTTCTACAGCAAAATTAGAAGATTGTCAATGTTTATTTTCACACCTTATGCCCGACCTAACCTTTAGACTCATCTTAACCACTACAGACGCCAGCCAAAAGCTTGCCGAAGTCAAGCAGGAGGCGGAGTCCGCCCAGTCTGTGGTGGAGAAACCTGCTACAGTTAAAATAACCGCGGAACAGGCTCTGGCAACAATTCGTGACGTGAAGATCGCAGTGGATGGAGTCCTGCAGGTGGTGGGCGGTCTGGCCAGGTCTATGAACGGTCTGTTAGATGCTTCACTGGGTCAAAGACAGGCCATGACTCTGGCTGCAGTAGCCTTCGGCGAAGCTGCGGAAGAGATGGGCAACTTCGCTTCCTCGATGCAGCAAGTGACCAACTTCGAGGACGATCAGCTCCTGTCTCTGATGTCCAAGCTGTCCCAGACCTTCAAACTCAACAAGGACGAGATTCAGCAGTTGGTGCCCTTACTGTTGGACTTCACGGAAGCCAACAAAGCCACCGGGATGAGCGTGGAGTCCGCCTTTGACCTCATGGGTCGGGCACTGAACGGGCATACCGCTATGTTGGGCCGCTATGGGATTGTGTTGGACGATACCCGGCTCAAGACTGAGGGGGTCTCCTATCTGGTCGAGAAGTTAGGTGAGGACTATGGCGGCACAGCCGAAGCCCTGGCTGACCTCCGCCTGCAGAATGCCAATGCCTGGGGAGATATCCAGGAAACGGTGGGCGATATGCTCACCACTCTGATCAATCCTCTCCTGCGGGGACTTCGCTTGCTCATGGATGCCTATGACAGCCTGTCTCCTGTGATGAAAGGCTTCGTGACCGGGATCGTGATCGCCATCCCCATTATCGGTACCGTTACCACTGCGATTACCGCTCTGACTGCAGCCTATCATGCCCTGCAGGTAGCCATGAACCCGGTAGCGGGGATCATCGGCATAGTGGTGGGAGCTTTATCTGCCTTGGGCTTTGGTCTGGCAGCGGCATCCATGAAAACTGATGAGGTTAGCACTGCTCAAAGGAGCATGAAGGATGAGATCAAGGATGCTGAACGTCAGGTGTCGGTGGAGGCTGAGAAGTTCAGCCTGTTGGCTACCAGGTTACTGGAACTGCGTTCCGCTTCCTCTCTTACCGTCGCTGACAAGCGGGAGCTGAAGAACGTCATCAAGTCCCTGAATGACAACTACTCGGAATATCTGGGCAACATCAACTTAGAGACAGCCGCCTACAATAACCTGGCCACTGCCCTGCGGGCTGCCTCCGAAGCGCTGATGCAGAAGAAGGTGGCCGAGATCTACGGCGAGAAGTACAACGCCCAGGTCCGGAGGGTAGCCGAGCTGCAGATCGAATTGGATAACAAGCGGGCTGAATACGAAACCGCCAGGAACAGGATGAACCAGTTGAAGGCTTCGGTGGACTGGGAGTTCCTGACCAGTGACCGCAACGCTATGGGCTTCAACCCTGCCTCCTACTTCGGCAACGATGGTGAGTGGCTCAAGTTAGAGAGGACGGTCAACACGTTTGGGGCACTATCTGGCAAGCTACAGGCCGCTAAATACGATCTGCAGGCTTTGGGTGACGCCTACCGCAAGGCGGTGTTGGAAGTGTCTGATTTCACCTTCGATCAGGGAAGCGGTGGAGGTGGTGGCAGTACTCCCGCTCCGGTACCCAGTCCCGCAGCTTCGGAAGCGGAAAGCAGACGCAGGGAAGCTCTGCGTTTGATGGAAGAGCTTGCCCGGCTGCGCCAGACTGAGACTGATAGAATAGAGGCCGAGTATCAAAGAAGGCTGGCTTTGATTAGGGAGTTTACTCAGGATGGCAGTGATGCCGAACGTCAAGCCATCGAGAATCTGGATGCATGGAAGACTCAGCAGGATAATGAACTTATCACCAAAGAGAAGGATGCTGTCCAAGCCAGATACAAGGCTGAAATCGACTACTTCTCCAACCTGGAAAGCCTGGGTGTTTCCTCCTATGATGCTTTGAAGGTCAGCATGGAAGAGTATTATGCCTGGGCTCAGCAGAACCTTCCGGAGAAAGAACAGCAGCTTATCCAGGCTCAGATAGCCGGGGCCGATACCCGGCATGCCAAGCTGCTCCAGGAACGTCAGGATGAGGAACAGGCCAAGCTGCAGGAACTGCAGGATATCCGGGACGAGTTCCATTCCCGTGACCTGGACAACGTCGGTGACAGTTACGGCAAACAGCTTTTAGAGGTGGATAAGTACTATGAGAAGATGAAAGCCAAGCTCCTGGAAGCCGGACTGACTGAAGTGGAGATCGAGCGGCAGAAGCAGGAGACTCTTGCCACCCTCAGAACCAATTACCAGCTTCAGGCAGCCAGCGGCATCTCCAAGATCTTCGGTGATATTGCCTCCGCTCAGGACAAGGATACCGAGCGTGGCTTCAAGCTCTGGAAAGCCTCGGCGATAGCTCAGGGCTACGTGGATACCTTCTCAGCCGCTATCGGTGCTTATAAGTCTATGGTGGGCATTCCCGTAGTTGGACCCGGACTGGCGGTTGCTGCCGCAGCGGCTGCGATGACAGCCGGGATAGCCAATATCGCCAAGATCAGTTCCACCAAGTTTGAAAAGAAAGCCACTGGCGGCCTACTGAACGGACCTTCCCATGCTCAAGGCGGCATCCTGATCGAGGCTGAGGGTGAGGAATACATCACCGCCAAGGACCGGGTCAAGGCCCTGGGCAGGAACCTGTTCGACTTCCTCAACTTCGCACCCCTGGATCAGGTCAAGCTTGCCTTTGCGTCCATGCCTGTTCCCTCAGTGCCTATTCCTAATAACCTGGGCGAATCTTATGCCGCTGGTGGGGCGATCTCTAAGAGTGGCAGCATGAATACCCTGATCGATCTGATTGCCGCCCTGAAAGACGAGATCGTCTCACTCAGGCAAACGGTGATGGACTCCAAGCCCATCATCGAAGTAAACGTAGATCCGCTATCCAATGATCCGGTCAAGGTCTCTGAAATAGCCGAAACCGGCAAGATAATCAGGAGTGAGATCTGATGCCTAACCTATTCAAAATCGACTTCGTAATGGGCAAGACCGATGCTCCCGACTACAACCAGGTCAAGCATAGCCTGGAGGATAGCTCCAGCAACAGAGCCATCATCAGCCTATCTGTCTCAGCCGATAAGCTGCAGTCGGTTTCCAACTACAGCCGTGAACCCAAGCGGCTCGTGTTTGAGTGCTTTCCCACTGTCTGGATACAGGAGAACATCCTGAGTGGGGAAAATGAACATGAGCGTTATATCTCGCACTTTGAAGTTAAGGTCTACCGGGATGAGGCCCTATTCTTTACGGGCATCATAGATACCTCTCAGCTATCATTCGATGTAGCCTCCGGTATCCTCAAAATCAGTTGTTACGACAAGATCAAGCTGCTTTCCCTGTTCTCCGATCTCACCCACTACTATTCCCTTTCCGCGGGTTACCTTCCGCAATGGATACTGGCCTACTTCATGCAGGACATCGGGCAGAAGATACCCGTCAACATCCCTTACTCCAGCCAGTTCAGCTTGCCTACCCTGAACATCGGCAGCGGCAACGCCCTGACCATCGCCCATATCGGCTTCGATGATCTGCTTGCCTTTCCCAATCCCACCCATGGCTGGACTTACAGCTATGACGGCTCCGGCTGGCCGGGTCCTCAGTGGGGATATCTGATCGATACCATAGCCAACCGCATGAGCTTCGTCTTTGCCTACATGAAGGTGATCAAGGCCACCTATCCCAGTCCCGCCACCACCAGGTATCAGGGCCGCTACCGGGGCCGGGTCTACAAGTTCTTCAACAACATCTGCCCGGTAGTGGTCGAGTATGACGAAAAGACCGACTGGGTGGAAAACCTGGCCTTCCTCGAAAACGCCACCAATGAGTTCATCGGCTTCTTTACCGGGAACGGCATCTCCGAGTCCACCCTCTACAATGGACTGGTCTCTGTGGGATCTATCGATGGCCGCAGCTATGGCAGCAGCCAGTACGTCAACCACTGGATCGAAGCCCACTTTCATGGCAACCTCTTCCCGGCCAAGCTGCATCCCGGCAAGGCTTACGTCAACTACACTGATGAGCAGACCGATAACATCAAGGTGTTGCAGGCCATGCTCATGCTTTACAATGCCACCACCTTCAGCAATCCCCAAGGGCAGATCGTGTTCAAAAACAAGGATGCCTACAGTAGTACAGTGATAGACATCGATGCTGACGATGTGGTCGACTTCGTAACCAAGCGGGGCAATCCGGAGAAGCCCCAGATAAGCTCACTGGATATCCTGACTGGGGATACCTCTCAACTCCAGAACCTGATCAAAGACTATCTGATCGACTTCCACGACTCCAAGTGGAGCTGCGAGGCTACCATCGATAGTCTCTCCAAATACAACCTCACCCTCCAGTCCAGGATACGCATCCAGAATCAGATCTATGCCATAACCGAACTGGAACGGAACTATATTGAAGATGAATACAGGGTGAAAGCATGGTTGTTATAAAGGGATTCAAGCTTATCCGCTGGGCTAACGACGGCATCTATTACTTCTTCTGTCCCAACGGGCAAATCGAGTACGCGCCCAATCAGAAGTACCGCATCGAGAAGAAGAACGCTTATGATCCCACCATCACACATAGAAGGGAAGCCTACCGGGAGGACTCCTTCGATCTGGAGGCGGTACTTGAGCCAGCCGAATACTACAACCTGATGAGCTTCCTCCTCGGCCCGGGCAGGCTCTATCTGGAATACACCGCCTACAACAATATCAACAGCCAGTTCCCGGTCACCATCTCTCAACTGCCCAAGTGTCCGGATGATCTGCATGAGTATCCCACGAAGGTCAAGTTTAGCCTGGAATCGAGATACATCGGCTCACCCGGCTATATCGACTTCGGTGGCATTATCATCACCGACTTTGACGAGACAGTCACCCCGCTATGTTAGGGGAGGAGATCAGAAGGAGATCACATGTATAAATACGGCATCAGCTACTACTATATGGATGGCAGCATCCGCAAGCCCAGGTCAGGCGTGGATGTCCGCTTGCTCAGACCGGGACAATCCTGGGCTGAGGGGATCAAACTGATCGAGGTCACCGGGGGTTCCGGGTACTACGAGATCAGCATTGAATCTGAGGCCGGCTGCGGCTACTATGAGCTCTGGGATGACCTGGGCAGTCCCTTTGGCCAGTTCAGCGGCAAGACCTGTATCATCGGCAGGCTCGACACCCGAGGACTGCAGAACAACTCCGTCAATGCCAGTCACATCACCGATGGCTCTGTTACAAGCTCCAAAATCGCCAACGGATCACTCTCCAAGACTCACTTCGCCCCGGATATACTCACGCTGTCAAAACTTGAGCACGAAATACAGGATCAGAACAAGGGAGTGGGGGATAACAGCCAGGGCAGCCCCGCCAACCTGTTCGATGACAAGACGGTCATTCATGTCCTGGAAAAGGAGTATCAGGAGCTTCCGCATATCATCCTGAGTAACCAGTGCGATGCCTTCCTCTATATAATCGATGCTGTGCTTGAAGGAAACATGGTAACCGTTACCCTTGGGATCAGCCAGGTCTATACCGCCTCCGAGCCTGCCTATACCCTGATCGCCATCTCCAAATGATGCCCAAGAGAGAAACCCGGCAGAACCGGGTTAATGAGTAGCAAGCTACTGACTATCTCTTATTTTCGAGCCGACAGATCAGTTCTGCCATCAGATTGATCATCTCCTTGTAGTCTCCGCATTCCCAGGCATCGTCCGCCTTGGTTCTGATCTCATCCTCGCTCATCTTCTCCGACTGCAGCCAGGGGCCTCTAAACTGGTTCCACCAGCTCTTGTAGTGGAACTCGTTATCGTATGGATCATCCTGGGATGCTTGATTGGCTTCGATAATCTCTTCAATTGGCTGCTCTGTTCCATCCTCATGCCCCAGAATGATCTGACTGCCTGATTGAACCATTTCCTCCGATGTTGCCTTCTCCTTGCGGTTCTTGTTTTGCTTGGTCATCTTGTTCTCCTTCCCGGTTACCCGGCTGTTGCTGTATGAGTGCTACCAAACACCCTTCGCAAAGGCAGTCAAGTCCTTTCCGCTCAATATGATAGGAAACACCAAGATTCTTTGATTGACAGAAATGGGGCATAAGAAGACACTGCAGGCAGCCTACAGACCCTACATAGAATGCCCTCCGATACGCGGGAACACCGCCCGGTGATTCCCATGTTTTTTTCGTTGTTTTTCAATCCACAGACTATTGAATTTGCAAAAAGGTTGAAACTGGATTTGCAAAAACCGTGATACCAGATTTGCAAAAAGGTTGAAACCGATTTGCAAAAAGGGTGATACTGGGGTCTCACCAAAAACAGCGATTTGCAACGAAAGTGATACTATTTGCAATTTCACTTGATACTCTATATCCGTCCAACCTTGCTTTCGGACATACGGCCGGACTGCTCCCGGTAAAGTGCTTGACAGCCGGGGCGAAGTTCATTTTATGGATATTCAAGGGAGTTCATGATGAAGAAAACGATCCGCAAGACTTACACTTTCGACGACGTTCTGCTGGTGCCGCAGCAATCCAAAGTGCTGCCGGCCTCGGTTTGCATCCAGACCAGGATCAGCGCCAAACTAAGCCTGAAAATCCCGGTTCTGAGCGCGGCCATGGATACGGTTACAGAAGCCGGAATGGCGATCGCGATGGCGCGGGAAGGTGGCTTAGGAATCATCCATAAAAACCTCAGCATTGAAAAGCAGGCGGATGAAGTGCGACGGGTGAAGCGCGCTGAAAGCGGACTCATCACCCGCCCCTACACCCTTGCTCCGAACGACACCCTGGAGAGAGTGCACCAGATCCGTGAAGAACACAGGGTCGGCGGATTTCCGGTGATGGAAAAGGGAAAGCTGGTGGGCATCCTGACCAGCCGGGACATTCGTTTTGAGACCAACGGCAAACGGCTTGTGAAAGACCTGATGACGCCGCGTGAAAGGCTGATCACCGCTCCGGAAGGCACTTCCAACGAGGATTGCGTGGCCCTCCTGCAAAAACACCGGATCGAAAAACTCCTGATCGTGACCCCCGATTTTGGCCTGGCCGGCATGCTCACAGTGAGGGACATCCTGAAGCGGATAAGCTACCCAAACGCCGTACAGGACGATAAGAACCGCCTGCTGGTCGGAGCCGCGATCGGAGTCACCGGCGATTATCTGGAAAGGGCAAAGGAACTTGCGAAACAGGGTGTGAATCTGCTGGTGATCGACACCGCCCACGGCCACCATACAAATATCCGCAGCGCGATCAATAAGGTTAAGGCCGCCTGTGGCGTGGAAATCCTGGCCGGCAACATAGCGACCGCCAAAGCCGCCCAATTTCTCATCGACAACGGCGCCGACGCCATCAAGGTGGGCATCGGGCCCGGCTCCATCTGCACCACCAGGGTTATCGCCGGAATAGGCGTTCCGCAGCTTTCGGCCATCATGGGCTGCTCCGAGGCTGCCGCCAAAGCGGGAATTCCGCTTATTGCCGACGGCGGTATCAAATACTCCGGCGACATCGTGAAGGCCATTGCCGGAGGCGCGGATGCCGTAATGATCGGCTCGCTGCTGGCAGGAACCGACGAAAGCCCCGGCGAATATATCATTTACAACGGCCGCCGCTTCAAAAGCTACCGGGGCATGGGCTCCATCGGCGCGATGCGCAAAGGCAGCAGCGACCGCTATTTCCAGGAAGGCACCGAGGCAAACAAGTTGGTCGCCGAAGGCATCGAGGGCATGGTGCCCTACAAAGGGCCACTGAAAGACTTTTTGTTCCAACTCACGGGAGGCTTGCGCTCCGGCATGGGCTACTGCGGCGCGGAAAACATTGCAGCTCTGCGCGAAAAAGCAGAGTTCATCGAAATCAGTAGCGCTGGGCTCAAAGAATCGCATCCCCACGATGTCAACATCACCAAGGAATCGCCCAACTACCAGGCCAGAGATTGATCTCGGGCCCAGCCTGACCAGCCTGCTGAACGCTTTCGTTTACTACAACCGGGTGGAAAAAGGCATGGCGGAAAACAGCGTAGAAAGCTATCGGAGAGATATCTTTGACTATCTGGGCTGGAACGGGCGGCCGATCGAAGAGCATCAGGCGGAGCAAGTGAGCAAATACCTTGTGGAGCTTATGGAAGCGGGTTTGGTAAATACTTCCATCGCCCGCAAAAGGATCGCCCTGAATCAGTTTTTTGGGTTCCTGGCCGATAGCGGCAAAGACGTGAACGTGGATTTTGACCAAGTGCCCAAGATAAAGCTGAGCAAGCATCTGCCGGATTTCCTGGATGTGGAGACCATGCTGAGATTTCTGGATGGACTGCCCAACACAACCGTGCTGCAGAGACGCAACCGGGCAATGCTTGAACTCCTTTACTGCACGGGATTGCGCGTCTCGGAACTGCTGGGGCTCACCACCCACGACTTCAATTTTACCGAAAACGTAATCCTGGTGCGCGGCAAGGGGTCCAAACAGCGCTTTGTTCCTTTTGTGGAAAGCGTTTCTGATATCATCAGGGACTATGTTGACCAAACCCGCCCCGCCCTGCTGAAGCTGGCCAACATCGACATCATGTTCCTTAACAACCGCGGGGGCAAGCTTTCCCGCATGGGATTCTGGAAAATCCTGCGCCAGGCCGCTCTGGAAGCCGGCCTTAAACAGGAAATAACGCCTCACACCTTCCGTCATTCCTTTGCCACGCATCTACTGGAAGGGGGCGTGAATCTGCGCATCGTGCAGGTTTTGTTAGGCCATGCCAGCCTGAACACCACCCAGATCTATACTCACGTGGATACGCGCTATTTGGTTGAAACGCATAGAGTGTATCACCCCAGAGCTTAACAATCAGATCATACCAAAGGGAGCAATAAAATGAAAAACTATATTATAGCTGTCACAATCGTCGTCGCCTTGCTGCTCGTCTTTGCCGGATGCGGTCAGAAACAGGAAAAGGCGGACCTGCGCAAAGTTCGCGTGGTTCTGGATTGGACTCCCAACACCAACCACGCCGGTGTTTACGTAGCACGCGACCTGGGATTTTACAAAGAGCAGGGCCTGGATGTGGAAATCATCCAGCCGGGAGAGAACACGGCGGAGAAGATAGTGGCACTGGGACAGGCGGAGTTTGGCTTCAGCTATCAGGAGAGCGTCACCATCGCCCGCTCCCGGGGTGTGCACGTGAAATCGCTGGCCGCGGTGATCCAGCACAACAGCTCCGGCTTCGCTTCGCTCAAAGAAGCCGACATCACTTCCCCCAAGGATTTCAGCGGAAAAAGGTATGGCAGCTCCGGCTGGCCTTCCGAACTGGGAATATTGAAACAAGTGATGGAGAGCAGCAAAGCGGATTTCGACAACGTGGAAGTGGTTCACGGAATTGCCGATTTCTTCACCACCATCGGCAAAAACGCCGATTTCGAATGGATCTATTACGGCTGGGACGGCGTTCAAGCCCGGCTGAAAGGCATTGATATAAACTTCATCCCCGTCCGGGATATCGACCCCATCTTCGATTTCTACACTCCGGTGCTTATCGCCAGCGACCTGATGGTCAATTCTGAGCCTGAACTTATGAAAAAGTTCCTGGCAGCGACCTCCAGTGGCTATGAACTATGCATCAAGGACCCAGCCAGAGGAGCCGAGGTTTTTTCCAAGGCGGTTCCCGAACTGGACCGCGAACTGGTGAAAGCAAGCCTGGATCATCTCAGCGGTGAATTCCAGGCCGACGCTCCCCGCTGGGGACAGCAGAATCCCGTGGTTTGGAAAAACTTTGCCGACTGGATGCTGCGAAAGGGGATCATCACCACCAGCGTGGAAGCCCTGGCAGCCTTCACAAACGAGTTTCTGCCAGATGCAGCCGATCCTCAGGGCCAATAAGCTCACCAAATCCTTCCTGCTGCAAGGACAGCCGCAACTGATCCTGCGGAATGTGGATTTCGAGATGCGGGAACAGAGTTTCGTGTGCGTGGTGGGAAGCAGCGGCTGCGGAAAAAGCACATTTCTGGAGCTACTGGCAGGAATCACCCGTCCCGATTCTGGAGAGATTAATTTCCGAGGTGAAGATATTACAGGGAAAAGCGGCTTCCTGGGCTACATGCCCCAGGATGATCTCCTCTTTCCATGGCTGAACGTTGTGGATAACGCCCTAATCCCGGTGCGGATCAAGGGTGGTGACATAAAAACCGCCCAGGCGAGGGCGAAACGACTGCTGCCGGTCTTTGGCCTGGAGGAACACGCGGAGCATCTGCCCTATCAGCTCAGTGGCGGATTGCGCCAAAGAGCTGCTTTTTTGCGAACCTGCATGATGGAGACCGAACTACTGCTTCTCGATGAGCCTTTTGCCAGCCTCGATGCTATAACGCGTTTGCAACTGCAAAATTGGCTTGGTGTTATATCAAGAGAGTTAAAGTTAAGCATCATCCTTGTGACCCACGATATAAATGAAGCCATTAAGCTGGGGGATGAGGTCAGGGTGATGAAGCATCAACCGGGGCAGTTCGTGGCCACTTTTGAGTTGGACAGGGATAAGAACAAGTCGGACATGGAAAAAATGGATCTCCAGCGGGAAATCCTGGCCTGGGTGGAAAAAACGGATAACAGCGTCAGCAGCTGAAGCGGGGGTCGAGAATCTTGATCTGGTCGTTGTGATTGCGGCGCAGATCATTCATGTGGCGGATGAAGAAATATTCCCTTTCCAACTGGATTAATCTCGTTTTGAGGCTGTCTTTGATCTCTTCAAAGGGAATCTGGTGACGGCGTTTGCGCTCCGTCACAAGCAGGATGTGGTAGCCATGGCGGGTTTTGAACACATCGCTGATCTGGCCGGGTTCAAGAGCGAAAGCCGCGTCCTCTATCTCCTTGATCATGCGGCCGCGGGGAAACCAGCCCAGATCGCCGCAACGGGCTCCGGAGGGGCATTGCGAGTTTTTCGGGCAGGCTTTGATGAAATCGGTCTGGTTGTGGATTCGGCTTCGTAACACCCTGGCTTTGCTTAAAGCTTCCGGTTCATCATGGCGGAAGAGAATGTGGGAGGCCCTCACAGCCTCCGGCGCGAGAAATACATCCGGCTGGTCCTCATAGAAAGCCAGCAGTTGCTCGTCAGCTATGGGATGGTTTTGACAGATGATCTGCTTAACGTATTTGCGGATCACGATCCTCTGGCGGATGCGTTCTTCCATGTCCAGGGTCTGAGCTTCGTTCTGAGGCGCTTCTTCGATTTCCTCCAAAACTTCCAGCAAGGCACTGTCGAATTCATCTTCAGTTACCCGGATGCCGGCCTCTCTGGCCTCATGCAGCAACAGGCAACGGTCAATGACCCGATTAAGGGCCTGAGCCAGCGCCAACGGACTATCCTGCCCGATCAGCTTTTTGCTCTCCTTCAGGACATCGTCCTCGGTTATGATCAGGTCAAAGACCTTAGCAACCAGATGCATTAGTTCCTCAGTGCAAAGATTTCTGCCAAGCCCTGATGAGCGTGACGGTCTTTAATATATTACACGGGTCGGCACCCAATGTCAAATCAAACTTGCGCTTGCGGTACCAAGTGCACTGGCGCTTGGCGTAATTTCGGGTATGCTGGGCTGCTAAAACGGAGCAGTCTTGCAGGGAAACGGAATCGAGCAAGTGAGGCAGGTACTCTTTGCAGCCAACGCTGTTCAGACCGGGCGAAGAAGCGTCAAAGCCCATTTTCAGAACGCTGGTTATTTCACTAAGCAGACCGGCTTCCAGCATCCGTTCTGTTCTGGCGTTGATTCTCGCGTAAAGCTGTTCACGCGGCGGATTGATCAGTATACGGAAAGCCGTGAATTCTCGTTCGGCCTGCTGCCGGCGCCAGTGTTCGCTGATGGGAAGCCCTGTCGCGGCAAAAACCTCCAGGCCCCGAAGAATGCGTTGCCTGTCGTTGCTGCTTACCTTTTCTGCAAAGGCGGGGTCTCGCTCAGCCAGTTCCGCGTAAAGAATATCCAAACCCTCTTTTTTCAGCCGCTCCCGCAGCCTTTTCCGAATCTCTGGATCAATGTCGATCTGGGGAAAGAGGCCTTGCAGCAATGCTTCTACATAGAGTCCGGTGCCGCCGCAGACCAGCGGGACCTTTCCCTGCCGGTGAAGGTCGCGTATCACCTCCGAAGCATCAGATTTAAACCTCCCTGCACTGTAGCTCTCCGAAGGTTCGATGATGCTGATTAGATGGTGCCTTACGGCTTTCATCTCAGCAGTGGAGGGCTTGGCGGTGCAGATATCCAGATACCGGTAAACCTGGCGCGAATCCGCCGAAATGATCTCTGTTTCCAGTTCCCGGGCCAGCTTCAGGGCCAGATCAGATTTTCCCGAGGCCGTGGGCCCCTCGATCGTGATCAGGGGGATCATAGCTGGCGTTTGAATTTCTTTTCGAACTCCGTAAGGGTCATTTTTAAGATCAAAGGCCGGCCGTGAGGACAGAAATAGGGCATCTGGCAGGCGAAAAGCTGATTGATCAGGTTCAGCATTTCCTTTCTGGTAAGCTTCTTCCCAGCCTTGATGGAAGCCTTGCAAGCGATCGATTTGGCCAGGGAATCGCGGAAATCAGAGTTCAGTTCCATCTCTTCCTCCAGCTGTTTGAGGATTTCGATGAAGATCTTGCCGCCCTGCCAGTCGTCCAGTTCAGCCGGAATTTCCTCTATAACCAGCGAGTCGCCACTGAATTTCTTCAGCACGAAACCCGTCTTTGCCAAGAGTTCGAGATTCTGCTCAACCAGGTCGCGTATTTCGCTGGCGATGATCGGCGGAATGTCGATCACCAACGGTATTATGAGCTTCTGGCGCACTGGAGGCGCTCCCTGGGTACGCTGCAGCAGCTTTTCATAGATGATGCGTTCGTGGGCGGCGTGCTGGTCGATTATCACCAGGCCGTCCTCCACCTGGATAAATATATAGGTGTTGTGCAGCTGCCAGGGGTTGATATAATCTTCCTCATTGCGCAACAGCAACTTGTATTGAAAAGACTCGTTGGGCAGGTCGTCGGCTATCTCAAGCTGTTCCTCGCCGTCCTTCTTGTCCATGTCCACCAGCGGAACCTGGATCTTGCCGGGAGGGACAGGTTCTCCCGGGGTAGCGGGAAACAGCTCATCCTGATAGAGGTTGCCAAATTCTTTCTTATACTCGGAAAAGCGGGGAACTTCCACCTTGTTTTTGTAAACGGTGCGTTCAACAAAGGTGGCTTCGTTCACCTGCTGGGCACGGTCGAATTTCACCCTGGCGGAGGCAAACTTCGCGTGTTCATAATCATTCAAAGCCTCAGTGAGGGTAAGAAAGACCAGGGAATGCACCTTCTGCTGTTCCCGGAACCGCACTTCCAGCTTGGCGGGATGCACGTTCACATCGATCTGCTCCACCGGGATGTCCAGAAACAGCACGTAGGGCGGTGTGGTTCCTTTTTGCCAGACGCGGGTTTTGAGGATGAAGGGCTCGTAGGCAGCCTTGATGGCGTGTTTTACCGTCTTGTCATTGATAAAGCGCCCGTTGATGAAGCAGTATTGTATGTCCACAAGTTTGTCGCTGCGGTCTTCGAGCCCAAAGATGTATCCTTCCAGGCGGTAGCCTTCATTCTCGGCTTTTATGGGGATGATGTCTTCATTGAAGAATCCAGAGCCGAACATCTCCCCCATCCTCTGTTCCCGGTTTGCCGCTATCACGAAGGAAAGCTTCTGATTGTCGTCCACAAACAGTTTGAAGCCAATGCCGGGATGCAGCACGGCCTGGTAGTGGATGTATTTGAGAATGTGGCGCAGTTCGGTAGTGGCGCTGCGGAGAAACTTTCGCCGGGCGGGCAAAGCTTTGAAAAGGCCACGCACTGTGATGTTGGTGCCGAGGTTGGAGGAGGTTTGTCCCACATTGCGCAGACGTCCGAAATCGAAATCAACCTGGGTGGCAACTTCGCTGGATGCATCGCGGGTGATCAGAGTCAGGTTGCTAACGCTGGCGATGCTGGGCAGTGCTTCGCCGCGGAAGCCCAGGGTGCTGATGCTGATGATGTCTCCCACGGTCCTGATCTTGCTGGTGGCATGTCTTTCAAAGGCCAGCAGGGCGTCGTCGGGACTCATGCCACTGCCATTGTCGCTGACCTGGGTCAGGTCCTTGCCGCCGTTCTCAACAGCCACCGTGATTTGTGTGGCTCCGGCATCAATGGCGTTTTCCACCAGTTCTTTCACCACCGAGGCTGGCCGTTCGATAACTTCGCCCGCGGCGATCTTGTTGCGCACGTCATCAGCCAGAATATGGATTCTTTTCACTTTCAATACCTGAATATAGAGCCGTTGGTGAATTCCCGGATGATAGAATTGTACGGTACCAGGGCATCCGGGATGTCATTGACGTTGGAAAGCAGGGCCAGAAGGCGCTGGGCCTCGGTGTAAGCCGAGGAGCTTTTGGGAACCGAAAGAAGCAGTTTCCAGGCGTGTTTACGCAGCACACCAAGCTCGTAGGTGAGGCTGCTGTTGAACATGTAATCCGCGTTTTCCTGAAAGGGAAAGATGTTCTTTTCTTCACCTTCGCGAACGCTGGGCCAGCGCAGCATAGTCTCCGTGGCTGTGTAGCCACGATACTGGTGGTCCCGGATCATCCGTCGCAGCAGACGGCAGTCGGTGGTGGCAACGCGGTTGTGGTTGTCAATGTTGAGCTGGTTTAAGGCGCTCACGTAGATCTTTGCTTTGCGGTTGGCCGGAATCGCGGCTGTGAGTTCATCGTTTAGGCCGTGGATGCCTTCCATCACGATCACGTCTTCCTCGTGCAGCTTGATGAATCTGTTGCTACGGCGACGTTTCCCGCGGGCGAAATCAAAATGCGGCAATTCCACCTCCTCACCGTTGAGCAACTGGCTTAGCTGCTTGTTCAGATACTCAAGGTCCAGGGCGTGAAGGGATTCAAAGTCAATTTCGCCATTGCGTTTGCGCACTGTTTTGTCCCGGTCGATGAAATAGTCATCAAGGCCGATCACGATGGGTTTGGCTTTGGAGGCTTGCTGCTGGACTGAAAGGCGTTTGGCAAAGGTGGTCTTGCCGGAGGAGGAAGGACCGGCGATCAGGATCAGCTTCACTTCCTGGCGTTTAACGATATCCGCGGCGATTTCGGCGATTTTCTTTTCGTGCAGGGCTTCCTCCACCAGTATGAATTCCGAGATTTCGTAGTTGTCGGTTAGTTTGTTGATGTCTATGATGTTGTGTACGCGCAGGATATCCAGCCATTTATCGTGTTCCTGGTGGAGTTGGAACAGCTTTTCCGGCAGCACGAAAGGATGGGCTAGGCGGCATTCCCTGCCGGTGGGGAAACGCAGCACGAATCCGGTTTCCTTGTACACCACATCGAATTCCCTCACCCTGCCGGTCCGGTCTGCCAAAGGCCGCAGAAAGCGGTCATAATACTTGCCGCAGCGGTAAACGAAAACCTCGTCGCTGTAGCGGTAGCTCAGGTTCTTGATCACGTCCTTTCTGCCCATGGTGTTGAATATATCCAGCGCCTCACTGGTTTTCACCCGGATCTTGTCTATCGGCAGGTCGCTGTCCACGATCCGTAGCATTTCCTCTTTCACTCGCTGACAGTCGTCCGGGGTCCAGCTCTGAGTGCCGAAAACTTCACAAAAAACGCCGTCTCCTATGGAATGTTCGATCACCAGGTTGTGCCCGGCTCCCAAAATCGCGTTCATTGCCTTGGCCAGGATAAAGATTACCGAATCCTGGTAGATGCGGCTGCCTTCGTTGTGGTTGTAAGAGATGCAGTCTACCATTGTATTCTGGGTGGGAACATATTCGTCATTGACATAATGGGCGTGGTCAATTTTATAGGACAGGATCCTCTCGGCAGGGATGTCCGTGCCTTTCAGGATCTCGCGAATCGGTATTGCCGCGTCAAGCTCGATATGGCTGTGTCTATTGCCATCAAATCTCAAGTCTATGATCATCTGAATTCCTTGTCATATTAGTGCCAGCGGGGGCTTAAACTCATACCCGAAACAAACCCCGCACGAAAATGCCATCATTCTGAAGCGCGCCAATCCGTCAAGCTATTAGGAGAAATGAAAAATGAAGAAATTAAGTGGTAAACAGCTCTTCTTCCGGGAAGCCAAACACATAGTCGGGATCGCGATTGGGGCTTTACTGCTGGCCATCGGCTACTCCTGGTTTCTGATGCCCTACAATATGGCCCCTGGCGGCGTAGGCGGTCTCGCGCAGGTGATAAACTACTATTTTCGCATCCCCGTCGGCGTGTCCATGATCATGCTAAATATCCCCCTGTTCATCATCAGTTTCATCTTTATTGGTAAGTCCTTCGGTGCCAAGTCAGTGATCGGGATGCTGCTTTCCTCCATTTTCACCGATTTGGTGAACATCAAAAACATCGCCAGTTTAGGCATCCTTAACATTGCAGAACATACTTTCAATTTCAATGGCAGGGTCATATATGCCTACCTCGGCCCAGAGGACATACTCCTTTCAGCCATCGCGGGTTCCGTGGTGCTGGGCCTTGGGCTTGGAATCATCTTCAAATCCCGTGGCTCCACCGGCGGAACTGACATCCCCGTCGCCCTCATCAAACAGAAGGCGGGATTATCCATCGGCACGGGCTACTACATCGTGGAAAGCGGGATCATCCTGCTGGTGGCAATCCTGCTCAAAGATCCCAAGATCCTCATCTGGGGCAATATCAACCTGTTCATAACCTCCAAAATCACCGACCTCGCCTCAGAAGGACTTCCCTACATCAAAGGCGTGTACGTGATTTCGCCGAAGGTCGATGAGATCAAAGAGGACATTTACTCCGAACTTGACCGCGGCGTCACCTTTTTCAAAGCCTTGGGCGGTTACAAGAAAAAAGAGACCGAGGTTCTTTTCTGCGTTATCAACCGCCGCCAGGTGCCCCTGCTCACGGATATCGTGAAGGACATCGACCCCGACGCGTTCATGATCGTTACCGACGTTTATGACGTGCTGGGCTATGGTTTCCGTTCGCGCAAGATCAACCTCAGCGAGTGAATCAAGCCACCCGGCCTTAAGTATTAAAAATCACTTGACTGAAAGCTGGGATAAACTAATAAAGGTTTATGTTTAATTAGGATGGATACAGCCCGCCGGTCTGCTTTCCGGTTGAGCGACCGCAGCCACCTGATTTGAAAGAGCGTCATAGATTCTAACCCTGCTATCTCCTGCCAGCCAAACCCTTAGCGCTCGTATTTGTCCCTCCCGCACACCCCTCGAATTATCCTCGCATCAAATGCGGGTATCATGCGGGAGGCACCTCGGGAACCCGGAACAGGGCCTTAACGGCCAGATGGTGTTGCTTCGCTATTCTTTCGCTGGGATGACGGCAGTTACACCCATTCTATATGAACATAAGCCGAAAAAACAGTGTTGCCCTTCGGGCTGATGATAGAACCAAAACAAGGAGACCGACGATGACCAGATCGGAAACAACCTCGATCCTGCTGGCCTGCCTGCTGGCCTGCGTTTGCTGTGTGCCCGCGGCAGCCAAGCATTCAGACAAATTTCTCTTGGGTACCTATTCCTATCTGCGCAACAGCAGAAACTCCGCCCAAAGAGTTGTGCTCTATCGGCAGATGAAAGAACTGGGATACAATTCCAACCTCGTGGAAACTTTCGAGGACAACGCTGATCTGGCTACTATGCTGAAGGAACTTGACAGCTATGGCCTCGATGTCTGGATATCGGATAAAACCTGGCACAGCGAGCCGGGCAGCCCGAAAAACTTTTCCAGCTACCACCTGTCAACGAACAACCTGCTCCGCTTTGAAGCCGAGTTCGTCAGCGAAAAAGAAGTCAAGTACGGCGACAGCATGGACAACCAGTTTTGGTACGCCGCCCGTAGCGACAAGCAGATGCCGCGGGTGGGAAAACCCATTGACATAGCCGGAGCGTCTTACGGCTGGGCCTGGCAGGCAAGCATGGGCAAAGACAGGCCGGGCTGGCTGTTCACCGATCTCAGATACCGCTGGCCAAATAAATTCGGGGCTTACGTTCGCTTTGGCAAGGAATTCGTGCTGCGCCAGCTTGACCCGCCTCGACATGAAAACAGCAGCATCTGGGTGAAATACCGCTTCCGGATCAGCGCGGTGAAGAAAGGCCTGCGCATCGACGAGCCATTGTTGCGCTTCGATGTTAGCGGTTACGAACTCCAGGGCGCTGGATTTTCCTCCCATGTCAGGGTGCTGCGCCATCTCAGCCAGGGCCGGGAACTCAACGAAACGGTTTTCCGTCTCAATGACCACCTGCTCTCAGCCGGAGGAGATTTCATCGAAGTCACTTTACAGATACCATATTCAGAACTGCTGGCTGCAAACCTGATGAGCCTGGACCACGACGGCGATCCAGCCACACCCGATTCCCAGGAACTGATGCGTTTGGTGAACCTCAACCCCCGCGTCTGGTGGTATGGCAATTGCGACGTGCAGCTGGATTATGTGGAGATCGAGGACCAGTTACATCATGACTTGGTGACGGATAACGCCATGATGCGCAAGGGAATCCAGGAACGCATGCAGAACATAATCGCGTCAGGAGCCGGTAACCTGGGTGGTTTTTACACTTTTGACGAACCTTATTTGGGGCAGTTCGAAGGCTTTAAACTACTTGAGGACGCTGCCCACGAAGTCGGGACCAGGGTAACAACGGCCATTTACGATTACCAGGGAAAAAACTTTGTGCTGGACAAATCTAACCAGATATTCTACGATCATGTTGACGCTTTCCGCAAACTCGCCCAGCCTCAAATCATCGCGCCGGACATCTACCCCCTCACACCCGACCTGAAATGGGGACCGAAAGACAAGAACGCGGGCCTGTTCATCCAGGATGTGCTGGACCAAAAGCTGTTGAGGGTTTACCGGGGCAGCATGCTCTACCGTGATGAAAATAGAGACCGCTCTTTCTACCCCATCGTGCAGGTTTTGGGCAACTGGGTGAACAAAAGCGATGGCGACAGATGGCAAAACTGGATCCAGCCCCCCACCGCGACCCAAAAAGCGTTGCTCTATCTTCCGCTCTGCTACAAACCGGACGGCATTATCCACTACCGCCTGAGGGTTTTTCATGATGCCTTGGGATACGGAAACCGGGCGGTGGTCTTTTCCCAAGTGGTGGCAAAAAACTATCCCGATCCGGTACCGGACCCAATCACCTGGCCCGCTGTGGCTTCCAGCAATTTCCGGGTCTTGGAATATGGAAAGATCATCCGCGGCCTCAACTGGCTGGAATCAGAAACCATCGGCACCAAAAAAGCCCGCAACAGCAGATGGCAAAAGAAAAACCTGATCAAAAGGCTGCAGGTGCTCAAACAAGGCAACGGAGATTACGAAGGCTATGTGGAATGCGGGTTTTACCAGGATAAAAATGGCAAACCCTGGTTCATGCTGGTGAATCGACGCGGAAATTTCTTCCGTCCCGGCGCCATCACGGCTCCGCTTTATGTTCCAAATCAGGAATTCGCGGAGTACTTTCCGGAAGCTGAAGCTCAGATCATCACCTTTACCTTCGACAAGAAAAAACTGGACGCCTACGGCCCTCATCCCGGGCTCTGGGACCCCTATGACAGGATGTTCCACCCCATCATCGACAACGTAGCCCATATCTTGTTGCCCGCCGGGGAAGGCAGGTTGCTGCAACTGGTGGCGAACAAATCTAACACCAGCCTGGAATAATGCTCGGTTAGCCTTGTCAGATCAGACGGGCTTTACCCTCAGCTTCAGAAAATCAAGCAGCGCCGGGAAAACGTCCTTGACGCCGAACTGGCCTTGATCACGTAAGTGCCGGCTGGAAAACGATTCCCTTGGGCGTCACGGCCATCCCAAAACCACTCGGAACCTTTTTTCAGGAGTTCCGGCACTTCGAACAAAAGGCGTCCCCGGAGGTCGTAAACGCTGACCTGAAAAGGTTCGCCACTGCCGGAAGAAAGCTTCAGCGTGGCGCCCTCTCGCAAGGGATGGGGCGATATCTCGATCCCCTGGATCACTGGCGGGATGTCCTCTTCAACGGCTGACCCCTCCGCTAGGATATCCCACGTGATGGTGTGGGCCCAGTCTGAATTGCTTACCTCGCAAACCACTGTATGGGACCCTGGTGTGGAAAAAGCGGCTTCCAATATGAAATCCATACCCACGACCGGCTCTCCGTCCACATACCAGTCAAACTGGGTCGGAAGGCTGCTAATCGATTCCACTACAAACGTCTGCAGTTCGTTAACATTGACCGTAACCGTGGTGGAATCCGATGGCGTCACGTTCATGATGGCCAAATCCAGTATCCTCAAAGTATCGATCGTTACAGGCGTTAGTGGTCTATCATTGGCTCCAACTGGAACCTGACCGATCGACAGAACTGTGTCCAAGCCTGAAATAACCTTGCCAAAAATGGCGCAGTTGCCGTCCAGATGCGGGGTTGGGGCCAATGTGATGTAATACTGGGATCCTGCTGAGTTCGGAGCGCTGGTACGTGCCATGGCCAAAATCCCTGCTTGGTCGTGATGCAGATTGGGATGGAACTCGTCGGGAATGGTGTAGCCAGGCCCGCCATAGCCGGTGCCCAGGGGACAGCCGTCCTGGATCACGAAACCCGCCACCACCCGGTGGAAGATCAGATTGTTGTAAAAGCCGCTGTTGGCCAGAGAAATGAAGTTGTTGGCGGTGATGGGCACCCACTGGTCATAGATTTCGGCAGTAAAAGAGCCCATGGAAGTGCTCCAGCGGGCAAAATGCAAAGCGCTGAGGTTTCCCGCCAGCAGCAACACCAGCAATGGCATCACAAACTTGTGTTTCATGTTCAGCCTCACTTTTCTTGGTTTGAGAGTCGTCAACTTCCTGCAAAGCCTTGCCGGAAGCCATTCAAACCTGCTTGAATGGACATCTGGTTCCTGTCAATAGATTTATCCCCCTATCATAGAGATCTGCTAAAATTAGCTTGACCATATTCTGAGGTTCAGATATCTGCTTCATCATCATGAGTGGAATTAGCGGAATCTATTGTCTCAATCCGGAAAGTAAAGCCGACCTCCGGCTGCTTAAGGAAATGACCTCCACAATCAGGCACCGCGGGCCTGATGACGAGGGATATTTTCTCTGCTGCCCCGAAAACGGTTTCAAGGCTTTATACAGCGGAGAAGAATCCACAGCGGATGTGAAGGCTGTACTCCCCCGGCTCGATATTACGGCAAAAGCCCGTCTGGGACTTGGTTTCCGGCGCCTTGCCACCTTAGATCTGGAGGCCAGCGGTCACCAGCCTATGAGCGATCCGGAGTTAGGCCTGCACATCGTTTTCAACGGCAATATCTACAACCACGTGGAGCTGCGGGAAGAGCTGAAGCAGGCTGGATACTCATTCCGCAGCCGTTCCGACACCGAGGTGATCCTCAAAGCCTACCACGCCTGGGGCGATGACTGCCTTAGACATTTCAACGGCATCTGGGCGCTGGCCATCTGGGACGAAAAACAACGCCGGCTATTCTGCGCGAGGGACCGCTTCGGAGTAAAACCCTTCTACTACTGCATCCATGACCAAGTGCTCTATTTCGGCTCAGAGATAAAGCAACTGCTGTTTACTCCCGTGAACAAAAGCCTGAACAGGCCGATGCTTTGGCGGGCGATGAAGATAAATTCGCTACAGGTGTATGGTGCTGAGACCTTTTGGAACAACATCCACGCCCTTGAGCCCGGCACCACCTTGTCCGTTCAGGACGGACAGATCTCGGCGCGAACCTATCATCACCTGGATCCCTCCATCTTTGGCACCAGCACTTTGTCCTTGAACGACGCCACGGACCAGTACCGCAAACTGTTCCAGCGCGCGGTTGGCTGGCAAATGCGCTCCGATGTGGAAGTGGGGGCCTGTTTAAGCGGAGGCCTTGATTCCTCGGCGATCGTGTGCAGCGCCACACAGCTCAGCGAGACCACTTTGCAAACTTTTTCCTCATATTTCGCTGAACTGCCCCAGCTCGACGAACGGCGCTGGATAGCTGAAGTGGCCTCGGCTTGCGGCTGTGTGTCACATCTTTGCTCACCTGAGGTTGATGACGCTCTTCGCTGGTTCGCTGAAGCCACCTGGTTCAACGATCTGCCGCTGGGATCTGGATTTGCCGCGCAATACTCCGTTATGCGACTGGCGCATGAATACGGCGTGAAAGTGCTGCTGGACGGCCAGGGCAGCGACGAACTCACCGCCGGCTACAAACACGCGCAATACCGTTGGCTGGCAGATTTGCTGCTCGACCGGCGGCAAGGCAGGTTCTGGCCGGAATTGAAGGCTTATTTGGCCTCCAATCCCATTCCCAAAGGGCTGTCCGGGATAGCCAAAACCCTCCTCGCGAAGGCTTTACCGGAATCCCGTCTTTACGCTTTGGAATTCCGGCACCTGCGCTTTGAACCCTTCAACCGGGAGTTTACCAGCCAGGCAAGGAAATCTTTGGAAAGCGGAATTTTGGCGCGCCTCGAAGACATCGAGGGCACAAAGCTGGCCAATTTCCTTTATAACGAAATCTATTTCACTTCCCTGCCCACCCTGCTGCACTGGGCAGACCGTATGTCCATGGCCGCCTCGGTCGAGAGCAGGGTTCCCTTTCTGGATCACGAACTGGTGGAATTCGCCTTTTCCCTGCCCTCGTCCCACAAGGTCCACCAAGCCACCGGAAAACGCATACACCGCCAAGCCATGCGTTCCATCGTGCCCAAAGCAATCGCGGAACGCCGTGACAAAGCGGTGTTCGGCTCCCCCTTTCACGCTTTGTGGATGCGCGGAGGAATGAAATCGGCCGTGGAAGAGCTTTTCAGCTCCACGGAATTCCGCTGCAGGGGAATCTGGGACCTGCCCCGGATCTGGGCTAACTGGCAGAAGTATAAAAAGGGCGACAATTCCCAGGCGGAGATGATCTTCAACATCTTCGCGCTGGAGAATTGGTTCCGTGAATTCGGTCCTTGGATTGATTATGACCAACAAACATAAAACAAACACATGAGGTAATTATGCGCAAAGCATTATATTGTATGCTGACCTGCCTGGCCATGCTTGGCCTCGGGTCATGCAAATGGTTCTTCAAGAGCCCCAAAGTTGAACAAATCCATGATATCAAAGTCGTCTCCATTGATCCGGACAAGATCAGGCTGGAGATATCGCTCAGCGTGCTCAACCCCAACCGCTACAAACTCAAACTGAACGACATGGACCTGATTTTGCTGAACAAAAACCGGGAACAGATCGGCACAGCTTCCCTCAACCGCGCGGTGGAAATCCCCGGCCGCAAAGCCAACGCCCTCGGTTTTGACATCACGCTGGACACCCGGCCCACGGTGAAACTGGTTAATTACTCCGACCAAACGGTCTTTGTTTACATCGCGGGAAGAGGATCTGGAAAAGTGCTGGGAACCAGGCAGAGCCTGGTTTTTGAGGAACCCTACGAAATAGACATCCGGGGCCAACTGCAAAAGGTGCTGGGCACCTTCAAAGCCAATGGCGACGACATTTTCAAGATCAAACGCAGCTACCTGGGCAAAGTTGGAATCACCGAAACCCAGATCCTGGTGGATTTCATCGTGATGAATCCCTACGGCCTCAAATTCACCCTGGCAGATTTCCCCGCCACCATCACCATCGGCAATGCGGAGTCCGGCTCCGGCAACCTTGACAAAGCCCTTAACTTCGATGAAAAGGTCTATTCCCGCGAAGGCACCATGATTTTCAAGGTTAACAACCTGAAGGCCATCTACAACATCGCCAAGGGCGCTATCAACGGCGAAGTGAGCTACCGGGTTGACGGAGAAGTGAAAATCAACGCCTACGGGGCTGAAATGAAACAGTCCTATTCCTATAAGGACCTGATCACTATAAGCATCGCAGACGAAATCATCAAGCTGCTGGTTCAATAAGCCATAGAATTTTATAACGGCGAACCCGGGATGCCGGCATTAGTGGACAACTGTGCCTGTTATCTTGTTGACTGGCATTTAGTTATTTAATATAGAGATCCAAGCCAAGTTCGGTCTGCTCCTCAGTTTCATGCTGAAGGCAGACCCTTAGGAATCATCAACGTTTATGCCATTGTCCCGAAGTTTTTTGAGCAGATCAGCGCGGATGGAGGCCAGTTTCTTTTTCTGTTCCACCCAGTCCGAGTAGAGATAAAGCAGGGTAACTTCGACCACCTCATTGACCCTTAAACTGATGCGAAACGTCAACTTGCTGTAATCCACGGGACCAAAGCCCATACCCTCGTCACGGATTCTGGACACTCTGCTTACTTGCTCCAGTTCGAAACAACGGCCATCCGGAAGCGAGTAAAGCATATAATCTCCTACCCCTGATTCTTCTTTTGGACATTTTACGGATGTGCCGTTTATTGGCAAGTCTTTTTAATGGAGCCGAGGTGTGAAATTAGCGTAGTTGTTGATTTTTTTACACAATCTCCCGGGCCACATAGTTATTGGGGAGATATTGCAACTATGGTTGAATTATGTGCTGCAAGAAGTTAGCTTTTCCCAAAAAAGGCTTGAAACCACCTTGTTTGAAAAAGGTTAATAATTCCTAACTTACCGTCATGTCCCGTCAGCCACGCCCTGAGCGGTATCGTAAATCCTTCTCCCACGCCTCCCGTATAATACTCAAGACCGTTGCACGCAAAAGTGGACATAAAGTAGGCGTAATAACTTCTTGACAAAATAACTATGCAATTCATTTTGGTTTCCATATAACACAGGAGCCAAACATGGAAAAAGAGACCATCACCTT
>JAAYWB010000024.1 GCA_012516855.1 Candidatus Cloacimonadota bacterium | reverse complement strand
TTTTTCAACACACGACATTTATCTTCTTCTGCGTTCTTTGGTAGGAAGCAATCCCGGCTCAATGGTATCCTTTATTCATTCCAAGGCCTACACGCATATTTTTACGCTTGCGTTATTCTTGTCAAGGTCTGTTTTTTCCTTTGTCAAAATGGGGGGGGTAACCTAGGTAGTTTCTGAGCCTGATGGGGGACAGAAACTCCAACGGAGCTTCGCAGAGGCGACAGAATTTGAGGAGATTCTGCCGCCCTACGGGCTTGAAAACATCAGTTTGGGCCTTTTGATTTGAAAGTCAACCGAAAACAGCCATAACAGCTTACCCACATCAATACCCTGCCAGCCACACCCTTAACGCCCGTTTTCATCCCTCTCCTATGCCTCCCGTAAGATTCCCGCATCAAATGCGGCCATCATACGGGAGGCGCCTCAGGGATTTGAAAAAGGGCCTTAACGGCCAGTTGGCAGTTCTTCCGGATTGGAGGCTGGCTGCTCCCCATTTGCGCAATCGGCGCAGTTTTCAGGGCAATCCGGGCAGGGATTGGCGGGTTTGTAAATGGCGTCAGCGGGCACGATCTCGTTGCGCATATTCAGTTCCAATCCCTGTTTGGTGAAGGGCGGAACGATGTTTTCCACGCGCAGGGAATAGTTCACGATCATCCCGGCAAAGACGATGGAGACCATGCTCATCAGTTTGATGAGGATGTTGATGCAGGGTCCGGCAGTGTCTTTGAAAGGATCGCCGACGGTGTCGCCCACCACGGTTGCCTTGTGCACGGAAGACGATTTGCCGCCGTGTTCACCGGTTTCCACATACTTCTTGGCATTGTCCCAGGCCCCGCCGGAGTTATTGAGCATGATGGCCAGCACAAAACCGCTCACCAAAGCCCCGGCCAGAACGCCCAAAACCCCGGCTACGCCAAAAATCAGGCCGGTGAGGATGGGGGTCACGACCCCAACCACGGCGGGCAGTAACATCTGCTGCTGAGCGCCGATGGTGGCGATGGTTACGCAGCTGGCATAATCCGGCTTGGCTGTTTCATCCATGATGCCGGGGATTTCTCTAAACTGGCGCCGGACCTCGGCCACCATCTTGCCGGCGGCTTTGCTCACGGCCTTGATGGTGAGGGCGGCGAAAACGAAGACCGCCATGCCTCCGATGAAGATGCCCAGCAGAAACTTGGGATTCAGCACGTGGATTTGGTAAAAGTCGATGAAATCCATCACCGTGGCGGATGCCACCTTCGCAGTCCTGACCAGGCCCTCGGCATAGTGGATTTGCATGAACTGCTCCACCTTGCCTCCGGCCATGATCAGCGCTGCCCTAACCTCTTCCAGGTAGGCGGCCAGCAGGGCCATGGCGGTGAGGGTGGCGGAGCCAATGGCAAAGCCTTTTCCCGTGGCGGCGGTGGTGTTGCCCACACTGTCCAGGTTGTCGGTCATTTCTCTCACGTGCTCCGGCATGTGCGACATTTGGGCATTACCGCCGGCGTTGTCAGCGATGGGGCCAAAGGCGTCCATGGCCAAAGTCACTCCCAGCGTGGCCAGCATGCCCACAGCGCCGAAGCCGATGCCGTAGAGGCCCATTTCGATGGATTGGAAGCCGTGGCTGCAGATGAAGGCCATGAGGATTCCGGCCACGATTGTGAGCACCGGCCCCAGAGTGGAGCGCATGCCCACGGCTATTCCTTCCAGGATAACTGTGGCGGGCCCATAGTTGCCCTGGGCGGCGATATTTCTGGTGGGGTGGTAGCTGTGGGATGTGTCAAACTCGGTGAAGAGACCGATCAGGATTCCGCAGACGAGGCCTATCACCGTGGAGATGAAGGCTCCGAACCAGTAATCCGCCGGCAGCAGCGCGCGGGTAACGAAAAATGAAGCTATGGCGATGAGGACGGAACTTCCGTAAACGCTTTTGTTGAGGGCGAACATCAGCTCTTTGGTGCCGGCGTTTTCCTTGGTGCTCACCATGAAAACTCCCAGGATGGAGAGCAGCGCCCCTATCCCGGCCAGGACCATTGGCGCGATGACAAAATTGATCCTTACAGCTTCGAACTGCGATCCCAAGGTGGTCACGGCGCTCAGCCCCAAAGCCGCGGTGGCGAGGATGGAGCCGGCGTAGCTTTCATAGAGGTCGGCACCCATTCCGGCTACGTCACCAACGTTATCGCCAACGTTGTCGGCGATGGTGGCCGGGTTGCGCACATCGTCTTCCGGGATTTCGGCTTCCACTTTTCCAACGAGGTCCGCGCCCACATCCGCGGCCTTGGTGAAGATTCCTCCGCCCAGCCTGGCGAAGAGGGCCTGGGTGGATGCTCCCATGCCAAAACTGAGCATCACGACGGTGATGGTGTGGAGGGGAAAGCCGATGCGGTTGAGGATGAAGAACCAGGCGGAAATGTCGATAAGCGCCAGCCCCACCACGGTGAGGCCCATCACGGCGCCGCCCCGGAAGGCGATTTTCAGGCCTTTATTCAGGCTTTCGGAACAGGCCTGGGCGGTCCGGTTGGAGGCCAGCGTGGCCATGTTCATGCCCACGTATCCGGCCAGGGCGCTGAAAAAACCTCCCGTGAGGAACGCGAAGGGAACCAGCCAGTGCAGAACGTGCAAAACCTGCGCCATGAACAGGAAAACCAAAAACGCGCCCAAAAAGAACCATGCCACCCCTTTGTACTGCTGCTTCAGATAGGCGAAAGCGCCCTCCCGCACATAGGAAGCGATCTCTATCATCCTGGCGTTGCCGGGATTGGCCCTTTTCACCTGCTGGAAGAAGATCGCAGCGAATATCAGCGCTGAAACCGCCCCAATCGGGGCTATGTACCATAGTATAGGAATCATAATCTCACCTCAGTATAAATTGTGGATGCGAAAAATCCGCTCTTGTTCTGGGAACGGACTTTTTTTACGGGGTGCCGCCTATTTGTCAATGAAATTCTGAGATTTTACAAATGATTTGACAAAATCGCCCGCACGAGATTTACTGCCCTGACATTTTGTTCAATTTCGACCCAAGCAGGAAACTCATACATGGAATACACAGACTACCGCAAGGAAGCAAACGCTCTGATCCTCCAGATTTCCGAGATTCGGAGGTTACTTTGACCTCGGGCAGAAAGAGGAATTGGTGGCCAGCCTCCAGCAGGAGATGAACCGTCCCGATTTTTGGAACGACCAGAACCAGGCCAAAAAGGTAACCCGCCAGCTCAGCCGGGCCAATGATGACATTGCCCACATCCGTTCCCTGGAAAACCTGAAGGGAGACCTGGAAACCTATCTGACGCTGCTGGACGAGGACCCCAATCCCCAGCTTCTGGCCGAAGCAGTGTCTGAACTGCCGGAACAGAGGTCGTTCATAGAGAAAGCCGAGATCGAGTGCTACCTGAACGAAAAATACGATGAAGAGAACGCCCTGCTCACCATCCATGCCGGGGCAGGCGGCACCGAAGCCCAGGACTGGGCCGAGATGCTGCTGCGAATGTACACCCGCTGGGCCGAGCAGAACAACTATTCCGTAACCATCATCGATTCCCTGCCCGGGGAGGAGGCCGGCCTGAAAAGCGTTAGCGTCGAGATTGCCGGCAGCTTCGCCTACGGCATGCTGAAAGCCGAAATAGGCATCCACCGCCTGGTGCGGATTTCCCCCTTCAACGC
>JAAYWB010000023.1 GCA_012516855.1 Candidatus Cloacimonadota bacterium | reverse complement strand
CTTTGCTACTTAGCATCCGACGTTTGAGTTCTGATGCCGGCAAGGTGTCGCTTACTTGAATCTTTCTCATCACTACCTCCAGTGATATGAATACAGAGACAGGATAATCAATTCTAGTATTTATGCAAGCGAAATGGTATCAGTCCAAAATTCAGCTTGGCCTGCGCCGCGCCCGCGAGCACAAGCAACACAGCCAGAATTATCAGTGTTTTTTTCATGGTTTTCTCCCTGAACGCGTTTGGGAACTTCAGGAGTTCCGAAACATCAGTTAACAACTAACGGGCATCTGTGTTTTTGGTCAAGTCTTTTCCCACTTCGCGCCGATGGCTGCCGGCCGGCCGAGATTTCGCTTGACGCCTGAGCGCTTTGCCGCCCCGATGAAACCATTGATGGTCAAACTGAGAAACTAACCAAAGAGGTGGCAAATGCAGATATCGGAATTGCTTGCCCTGCTGGAAACTAAGGCTCCGGCGTCCCTTGCCCTGGAGTGGGACAATGTGGGCCTGCTGCTGGGGGATGGCTCCAGAGATTTTCACAAGGCGCTGATAACCCTGGACGTTACTCCTAACGCGGTTGACAAGGCCCTGGAAATCGGGGCGGATCTGATCCTGTCCCACCATCCGCTGATTTTCAGGCCCCTGAAGCGCATTGGTGACCCTCTGCTGCTTAAGCTTGCTGAAAACAGGATCGCCGTTATCTGTCTGCACACCAATCTGGATGTGGCGGCGGACGGAGTGAACCAGGCCCTGGCGGAAAAACTTGGGTTGCGGGTTACGGGCCTGCTCAACAGCGAACAGGGCGGCAAATGGCATCATCTTTCCGTAACCGTCCCGATCGGCCACACGAACAAGGTGGCGGAGGCGGTTTTCGCGGCCGGGGGAGGCAGGATCGGCAACTACAGCTCCTGTTCTACCCGGCACCGCATCACCGGAACCTATGAATCCGGCGAGGGCGCCAAACCCTTCATTCCCGGTGATCCAGGCCAGCCCCGGACCACCGTTTCGGAAGAAGAGCTGGAATTCATGGTGGACGAAGCCTCGTTGGGGCCGGTGATCGCGGCTGTGAAAAGCGTCCATCCTTATGAAACTCCGCTGATCTACTGGTTTCCCGTGGCCAGCCCCAATCCAGGCCATGGCCTCGGTTTGGTCGGCAATTTGCCAGCCGCCATGCCCTTGGGCGAAATCGCGCAACTGGTCTCGGAACGCCTGCGCTGCCCCCATCCGAAGCTCTGGACCGCGGGCCTTGACCCCGGCACAAGAATAGAGAGGGTCGCGGTTTGCGGCGGAGCCGGGGCCTCAGTGCTGAAGAACGCTGAGGGTAGCGCCGGACTCTTCATCAGCGGCGACATCAGCTATCACGCGCTGCTGGAATCGCGCATCCCGGTTATCGACGCCGGGCACTTCTTCACAGAATACCCTGTGCTGGAAACGCTGCGGCGCTGGCTGACGGGATGGAACCTGCCCTGTGAGGTCCTGCCGCTGGAAGAGCACGAATACTGGCGGCAGATGCTGGATACTGGGGCGATTCCCATAAGCGAATGATTTTCTCGGAGGGATGAAGCTCCGCGGATTTCTTTTGCCAATGCCGTTCTGTGGGGGATTGGAAGGAGGAAGACAAGGCTCCCTTTCAAGCCCGGTGGGCAAAGCCGGACGCCGCTACCCGCACAGGCTGTAGCAGTATCGCCAGCAAAAAAGTTGGCGGAGAGGCTGGTGTCGAGCGAGGAACGAGCATCGACGACAGCAACACTTCCTATAGTCCAAGCCCGCAGGCTCGCTGGACTCCAGGCTCCAACAGCATTGACACAGCAGTCTTTCCTGTCGTTCAATCCGTTGATCTTCCTGTCGTCCATGCTCACTGCGTTCCCTGTACGCCAGCCTGTGCCGGAGCGAAGCGATGCTGTCTGGCCGTTAAGGCCCTGTCAGGAATTCCTGATGCGCCTCCCGCACAATGCCCGCATTTGATGCGGGGATTATGTGAGGGGCGTGGGAGGGGCATGGTCTCGGGCGTTAAGGGTGGGACAGTCAGGACATTGCCGTGGGTAAGCAGTTATGGCTTTCTTTAAAATCAAGTGGATGAGGACCCTAAACCGGAAAACAACCAGAAGGGTTTTACATTGGGATGATAATAGGCCGTCACTTATACCTGTCATCATAGGCTATATTAATTGTTATGATTGAACTTACAATAGGTTTTACGATTACTGAATTAATCAATCAGGAATTGATATATCTTCTCTCCTTTGAAAATAATATAGGGTTTTACCTGAATGTGACTTGGTTTTACCTGAATGTGACTTATCATAGTCCGTACAGCCGTCAAACTCTGATCTACTAATCCTAGAGAAATAATACGAGGCAAGTATAATAGCTCCGTTTAACAATATTAACAAACAAATAGGTGAAAGGTATGTCAGAGTTTTTAACACAGGGAGTAATGCTGAGACAACTTCATTTACCTGTTTACGGGATAGTAATAAAAAGAACCAAAAATTAACCGACATTAGCCATAACAATACATTAGACAAAGCTACAAAAACGTTAATTTTCGAGACGGAAAATGGGAATGACCCAAGACATTTCTGTTCAAATATTTTCCTTTGGGGTATCTTGTAATCAGATAGGATAGTTTTATATGAAGGTCCAATAATCTCATTCTCAAGAAAGTTGATCTGGTACTCCCAATTCGGTAGTGTCTCAAAGGTTGGTGTAAATTGGAGTCAGCCAGATGAAGAAAAAGGTTGAGCCGGATCCCACTCATTGTTTTGATGGTTTTAATCCAATAACTAAAGAACAAGGAGAAG
>JAAYWB010000022.1 GCA_012516855.1 Candidatus Cloacimonadota bacterium | reverse complement strand
GGTGTATTGAAAGAAATGTAGTTGCTAAAAAGGGGGTTATTCATAAGAGTGGCATATAGTTAAATACTAACTTTTATTTTGGAGGATAAAAGTGTATAAAAAGCGTTGTCCTAAATGCCATTCGAATCGAGTAAAAAAAACGGCTTTTTCAGAGGAATGCAAAGATACCGTTGTCTTGACTGCAAGCACGTATTCAACAACAAGCGTAGAGACTTCACTGCTTCCTGGGCCGCTAAGATATGGAAGGACTATATAGACCACAAACAAACCATACACGAGCTTTGTGAAAGATACTCCGTTAGTCATGCGGTGATTGAAAAATACTTGGGCAGCTACCAGGTTACACCGGTTATAGACTATCCTTCAAGTGCAATAGTGGTAATGGATACTACCTATTTCAGAAGAGGCTTTGGGGTAAGTATCTTTCGGGATCCCAACTGCAAGATCAATCTCCTTTGGCTGTATGTGCAGCATGAAACTCTAGAGACATACAAGCATGGCATAGAACAAATCATCGCTAAGGGTTGCTCTGTAACGGGTATAGTCTGTGATGGCAAAAAGGGTTTGTTTTCATCTTTTCCTGGTATCCCTGTACAAATGTGCCAGTTCCGTCAGAAACAGATCATCACAAGATACCTAACCAAAAATCCGATACTTCCAGCTGGGGTTGAATTGAAAGCGATCGTTGAAACTCTAAGCTCTACCTGTGAAGTAGTGTTCTCTATGTTTATTGAGTTGTGGCAGTTGAAATGGGATCAGTTTTTGAAGGAAAGGACTTACTCCAGTACCGGAAAGTGGTTCTACACGCATAAACGACTAAGAAGTGCAATTCGTAGCCTAAGATCAAATATGCCCTATCTGTTCACTTACCAGAAGTATCCAAATCGCATGATTCCCAACACCACAAATTCGATAGAGGGAATAAACAGCTCTCTTAAAGCAAAACTCAAAGCTCATCAAGGTATTAGAGACACCAGAAGAAAGAAAATCATCGACTACATGTTGGCTAAATAGCAACTACATTTCTTTCAATACACCGGACAAAACAATAAAGCTTTATGGCTTGTCATTATAGATCTTGTATCAAACCGGGAGGTCGAGCTGGTTGATCGAGCCCGTAGGGTGACATAAGGATAGCGAGGGAACGTGAGCCCCTCGTATACTGGATTCCGGATCAATATCACCTCGCAAGCTCTGTGACGTCCGGGATGACGTGGCCTCGGAGCCTGGCGTACAGCGAACGCAGTGAGCATGGACGACAGGAGGTATTGGAATAATCATTCATTGCTGCCGTCGATGCTCGTTCCTCGCTCGACGACAGCTAGACCGTCACGGCAAGTTAATATGTTGGAAAAAAGCTTGACTTAGATTAGCAAGATCAAAAGAATGCAACCTAACGTTTGGCTCTAGTATAAGAATGATTATAATGAGGGATATTTAATGCCCTCAAATATCCTGAAGAACAATGAGTTGGATTATACACCAACTTTTGGGACTCTATAGTCTTATCAGTACCTAAATACACTTGAAGAAGAAAGATATGATGGTAAGAATCGTATTTGGCTTAATTCTCTGTGCATTAATCTGCGGCTGTGCGAACTCAGCCCCTCGTTTTACGCTTGATGACGGCGAAGGTGTCTATACATACACTAACGAAACATCTAAGGACCAAAAGACCAGTTATTATTTAGCTGAAGAGTGGCTTAGCATAAACATAGCAAATGCGAATAAAGTCATTACCTTGCGCCAGCCTGAAACAGGCACTTTAATAGCCAACCCCCAAATGCAGATACCTATGGCATTAACTATGTTATGGTGTAGTTATTCGCTCAAGATAGTATGCTTAGACAATCAGGTTATCACCAAGTTCACAGTAGGAAAGCTTGAAAGTGGTGCTTATCCTCCAAAGAATTCTATGCCAGAAATACAAGAAATATGTCAGCAACTTAGCTCCGATCTGCAGAAATATATAAATAATAACTGACCTAGCCGTGTATTTCCCTTTTTGCCCTTTCGCATCCACATCCTTACCGCCTCCCCTTCAGTTCCCATTGGACCATTGGGAAGTCAGCCGGAAGTGAATGAGATGTGAGTGGAACAGGGTAATTGGAAGCTCACACAGATTTTGTGGATTGTAAAAGTAACCGCGCTCGCCATATCGCCTTTTTCCTCGGAGCCTGGCGTACAGCGAACGTAGTGAGCAGGGATGACAGGAGGTATTGGAATAATCATTCATTGCTGCCGTCGATGCTCGTTCCTCGCTCGACGCCAGCGTATGGTCGGGCCGTTAAGGCTCTTTCTTTGGCCTTGGTTTCGCCTCCCGCATGATTCCCGCATTTGATGCGGGCATTGTGCAAGGGGCGTGGGAGAGGGATGGTCGCGGGCGCTAAGGGCCTGTTTGGCGGGGCATTGCGGCGACCAAGGGTTTATAGCTCTTTAGGTCAACCCTCTCTTCTGATCATCACGATGTAGCCCTCGAGGTCCGTAAAGCCATAGGAGGAGTAAAGATGCCGGGCAGCGGCGTTTTCAACGTGAACCTCCAGTTTGGCCTGCCAGCCGTTGTCGCGGGCGATGGAAAGGGCTTCCTCCAGCAGGGCGCGGCCGATGCCCCGGTTTTGGAATTCGGGCGACACGGCCATGTGGTGGATGTAGAGCCTGCGGAAATCGTGGCTGAGCCAGGCTGTGCCAACCAGAATGCCGTCCAGCCAGGCCAGGAGCATGGTCCCGTTCTGGCTGAGGTTGTTCTGCACAGCTCCGAAGCTGTCAGCCCGGGCGGGGTTACTGATCCCGGTTTCGAGCCAGATGGCGGTAATGCTCTGGAAGAGGTCGGGATCGAGTTCCCGGCAGCGGCTAATTTTGAGGTTCAATCGAGCTGGGGTCGCCCACCACTGCCCGGAACAGCGCGGCGTGGCGGGTGAAGCGGAACACGGTGTCGAAAAGCACCACGAAATAGCTGTCCGGATAGCGGTCTATTTTGAGCAGGTAGTTTTTGTCCTCCCAGGCATGGAAGCTGAGCTTCACCCGGGAATTGTCGTTCAGCATCAGGTCCACCTCACATTCCGGGGCGGGGACGGAAGAGGCCGGAGGCAGGGTCTCGCCGCTAAGCATGGTGTGCGAACCCAGATGGGAAAGGGCGTTCAGCAGTTTGCCCATCACCAGGTTGCCCGGCGGAATGTCGAAATCCTCAATATTGTCGCTGTAGTGCCAGATATCGCCGTTCCGGGTGAGTTCATAGCTGTTTTTCTGGTGCTTTATATTGATGGTGAGCAACTGGTCGGAAAAGAGGCTGAGCGCGTAGGGCGAGCGCCAGGATTCCAGCTTGGGGCCATAGAAGGAGTTCACCTTGCTCCGGATCTGGAAAACGTTGGTCCCGCCGGCGAAACAGAAGTAATCGAAGGGATTGCCCAAATCGCCGAACCAGACCTCGCGCAGCAGCTTGTTTCGGGCGTCGAACGCCTTTATCCGCAAGGCATTGTCCTTCGTGAGTCGATACTGTTTGAGGGCCTCTTTGCCGGAGGCGATGGGCTCCGTGGAATATTGCTTCAGGATCACATCCCGCATGAAAAGCTGGAAATGGCCTTCCTCCACGTCCCACGCGACGGGTTTGGTGATGCGCCACCTGCCGTTTTCCAGGGCGAAGGAGATGCTGGTGTCCGGGCTGGCGATTTCGATGGCGGCCACCACCGTGCTGTCGGCGCTGAAGATTGCCCTGTTGCTTTCCCGGTCGCGGCGGGTGAGCACCAGTATGACCACCGACGCCAGCATCAACAGAAAAACAGCCAGCAGAACCAGCTTGTTCTTTTTCACAGAGTCCCCCGGTTCGAGCGCCTGTAAGCCTGCGCGAAGCCCACAAAGGCCAGAAGCAGCAGAGGCAGTAGGATGGCGGTGAGCTTGAAGCCCAGGGTGAGGTTGGATATCGTTTTGGCAGGTTCGGCGGGGCGCATCTGGTTCCTGCCCATGTAAACGTCCACGCCCAGGCGGTTATAGACCGTCTTTTGCGAGCGCAGCTTCACCATTTCGGCGCGTCCCAGCAGGTGGTCAATGGCGTTTTGCACCATGTAGGCGCCGGAGCCGAATTCCAGGTTGAACTCGCTGTCTCCGAAGAGGATGACGCGGCCACTGGGGTTGGAGGGGTGGAAGGTGCTGTCCGTAAGTGCTTGGGAGAAAAAGCTTTTGAGCGGGCCGCTGAATTCCGCTGCCACGGTCATTGGCGGCATGCTCAGCCAGCCGGGTTCCTGGCTGCGGTTGATCGCTTCCTCGATGTTGAAATAAGGCCCCATCAGGGAATTTGACTTTCCGGAGGTCGTCAAAACAGGCAAGCGCTTCAGCTTCGAGCCAGGCATCGTGACCAGTTCCGAGGCTATGTTCATCACGATGGGATCGAAACCGAGGGCGTAAGGCACATCGGGATTGGGTTTTAGCCGGGGGAAGAAGGGATAGGGCACCTGGGTGCCGAGGGCGGAGCCCCTGCCAAGCTCACATTCCTCATCCAGAACGATGTTCGGCTTGATGAAAATCCCGTAGTGTTCCAGCAGCCGGAAGACGTTGCTGTTCACCTCCGAAACGCCCGTACCCTGGGAGCTGTAGGTCACCAAAGCCCTGTCCTGAAGCATCACCACCTCCCCGCCCCGCATCAGGTATTGGTCCAGATGGTAGAGCTGGAGGGTGGAAAGCGAATCCACCACGCCCATGCAGAGCATCACCGGGGCCTGGGGCAGGCTGTCCAGCCTGGTGACTTCGAGGTTGTAGTTCTCCGTCAGTTCCAGGAAAAAGGTCGCCACGTTGTCCTGATAATAGGCATACTGATACATCAGGGCCAGCGAATCGGCGAAGAAAGCAACCTTGGGCAGCGTTTCCGGCTGAAGTTTGTTAACCTCTTTGAGGAGTTGGTATTCCAGCATTGTCTCCATGCCCGGGCGCAGATACATCGATGAAGATTTGCCCCCGCCTTCAAAGCTCACACCGAAGACGATTTCCTTGCTCACCATCTTGTCTTCCTCATAGATGGTGGCGTTCAGGGGCGGGATGTTGTATTGCCGGGCCTCGTCGATAAGCTCTTCGGTGCTTTTGGCCCTTACATACTCATATTTTAGCTTGCCGCGCGAATTGCGCTGAAACTCTTCCAGCATGTCCTTCAGGTCGCGGTTCAGGCTGCTCAGTTGCTGGGGCAGGTCGTTAGAGGCGAAGACTTTAACCACCACCTTTTCCTGCAGGGAGCGCAGGCTAGCTTTGGTGGCCTTACTGAGGGAATGGGCGCGGCTGCTGCTTGCATCCAGGCGCAAATAGAGGAAGCTGGCCAGAATGAGCGCGAGGACGGCGATGAGGATTTTGACGGCGTAGGTTCCGAAAATTTGGCTGCGGGTGTTCATGTTATCTCTCCTGCATCAGGTTTGCGCTCTGGAGGCGGAATTGGGCCAGCAGCATAAAGATGAAGGTGACCGCGGCAAACCAGATGAGGTCGCGGGTGTCGATCACTCCCTTGATGAAGCTATTCAGATGGTAGTCGAAGCCGAAATACTCGAGGGCGGCAAAGAGCTTCAGGGGAATCAGTTCGCCCAGGCGGCCCAGCAGGAACAGGACTCCGGAGATGGCCAGGGCGGTGATGAAGGCCAGCACCTGGTTTTCCGTGAGGCTGCTGGCAAAGATGCCGATGGCGATGTAAGCCGCCCCGGCACAGAGCAGGCCTAGGTAGCCGGTGAAAATGGCGCCGGCATCCACTCCGACTCCGAAGATGAAGATCAGGGCGGCAAAAACGAGGCTAAAAGCCAGAACAGTGGCCAGTTGCGCCCAGGCAGCCAGGAATTTTCCCCAAACGATGTGCCCCAACCTGATGGGCAGGGTGGAAATCAGCTCCAGGGTCCCGCTGCTGCGCTCTTTGGCGATGCTACCCATGGTGATAGCCGGGATGAAAAAGAGGAACAGGGAGTGCATTCTGGCCAGAGTTTCGCGCATGTCCGCCACTCCCAGCTTGAGGGCCGTGAGGGCAAACCAGATGCCGGCAGCGAGAAGGAAAACGCCGAAGATGATGTAGGTGCCCAGGGAGCGAAGTGCCAGCGAGTATTCCTTTTTGGCGATGGTGAGGGCGGGATTCATTGCTGCTCCTTGTTGTTGTTGCCGTTTTCCGGGGGCAGGTCCTCCCCGGGGCAGATGAGGTCACTGTCGATGGGGTCATGCCTAGCCACCAGTTTGCCAATCTCCTCCTGGGGAAGCTGGGGCTCCTCCTCCACCGGGATTTCCTCCTGCGAGGTAAGCTCGTGGAAGATGTGTTCCAGGCTTTGCTTTTCCTGGTAGATGCTCAGCAAGTGCCAGCCCTGGGCTGCCACGAAGGCTGAAAGCTCCCTGCGGATGTCGGTTTCTGGCGGGGCAAGGAAATGCAGCAAGCAAGCCTCTCCGTTTTGGGATCGCGAATCCAGCTTCACCTCCGGGTATTGACTCAGCCAGGGATCAAAATCCGGTTCCATCGCCTCGAGTTCCAGAATCACGCGCTGGAAACCGGAGATGTGGGCGCCCAGGTTTTCAATCCTGTCGTCAACTATCACGCGGCCCTTGTTGATGATGATAACGCGCGAACACAGGGCCTGCACTTCCTGCATGATGTGGCTGGAGAGCAGCACGGTCTTGGCCTGTCCCAAGTCGCGGATGAGTTCGCGGATTTCCATTATCTGATTGGGGTCCAGTCCGCCGGTGGGCTCGTCCAGGATGAGCACTTCAGGATCGTGGAGAATTGCCCCCGCCAGCCCGGTACGCTGCCGGTAACCCTTGGAAAGAGTGGCGATGCGCTGGTTCCAGACCTCGTCCAGGCCGCAGGCTTCGCGAACGAATTCCAGCCTTTCCCCCAGCTTCGCCTCTTTCATCCGACGCAGATGGCCCAGGTAGATAAGGAATTCCCCCACCGACATTTCCGGGTAAAGGGGATTGTGTTCCGGCAGATAGCCAATGCGGGCGCTGGCGGTGATGGGGTCGTCAAAAACGCTATGCCCGTCAAGCTCGATGCTTCCTTCATCCGGCTGCAGGTAGCCCACCATCATGCGCATCGTGGTGGTCTTCCCAGCGCCATTGGGGCCCAGAAAACCCACTATTTCGCCGCTTTCCACAGCGAAGCTAACCCTGTCCACGGCCTTGATCTGGCCAAAGCTGCGCGACAGACCTTTGATCTCTATCATCTCGTTACCTCATCATCATGCGCATAAAATTATTCTGCCCCGGGGGCTCCGCGAGCAGGATTTCGTCGCCTTCCTTCAGACCGGAGATCACTTCCACGTTCTGGAGGTCATTGGCGCCCAAGGTCACCGGGATGGGCAAAGGCTGGCTTGGCGGGACATTCTTTTGATCTTTGGCGGCCTTGTCCTCTTTGGGCTTCAGATACACGATATCCTGATTCTTGTCGTCGGTGAACACCGCGCGGATGGGGATCACCAATACGTTCTGGCGCGATTCGCCGATGATGGTCACCGCCGCGGTCAATCCGGGCTTTGCTGTTTCCCCGGTGGCGTTGATGCTGATTTCCACGGGAAAGACCTTGGCGTTGTTTTCCTTGATGGCCGCGGGAGCAATCTTCACGATCGAGCCGGAGAAGTCCTCGTAAGGCAGCGCATCCAGCTTGATTTTGGCTTCCTGCCCCAGATGGAATTTGCCGATGTCCACCTCGTTGATATTGCTCTTCACCACCATTCGCGAAAGGTCCGCGATCTTCATCACCACAGTTCCCTCGCCAAAGCTGGTGAGGCTGGACTGCACCATTTCGCCTTCGTTCACTGTGCGCTCTATCACTGTTCCGGAAGCGGGCGCGATGACGTGGACAACCTTGCCGGGCACGTCCATGTCCTGGATAGCCTCATACTGGCTTTGCGCCTGGCGAAACTCGATTTCAGCCGAGCTCAGTTCGTCCCGGGCAGCGTCATAGCTTTCCCGGGGGATGTAACCCTTGTCAAGCAGGATCTTTTTGTCCGCCAGATCGTCCCGGGCGTTTTTCAGCCGCAGTTCCGCCCGGCTGAGCTGGGCTTTCGTGCTGAACAGCGTGTTCGCCTGGTTATAGTCCGGCTCGATGTCCGCGATCACGTCCCCTTTCTTCACGAAGTCGTTTTCGTCCGCGTAGAGTTTCACGATCCGGCCCGAAACCTTGGATTTGATAGAAACCACCGTCTCAGGCTGCAATTCACCCGTGATTTCCACCCGCGCCACGATTTCGCCCTTCGCCACCTTGTGGCTGGGAGTCACGCCCAAAGCCGCCGCCTTGCCCTGGGCAGCCTTTCCGCACTGCCTCAGCCCAAGAAACAGCAGCAGCAATGCCGCCACTATGATTATGACTATCTTCCATTTTTTGCGCATGGGAATCTTACCGCCAATCTCTATTTGCCTTTTTCGGACATCTGATTTGGCGGCTGTTTCCCTGTCAATGAAAAAGCTCCAGCTCCCGGCAGAGGAAGGGTTTGGGGCCAAAAAAGCACCGCGCAGTTGGAAAAGGCTCTCCAGCATTGTGGTTATTCCGCTGGAGTCAGGTAACAGAAGTCTATTTCGTTTCGGGTCCTTAGTTGCCTTGAGGTGCGGATATATTGCCAATCCTGAATTTGAGTTTGTGATACTTTATCCCGTTATGTTTCAGCACCTTGTCATCTTCAATGATTTCAAAACCGACACCAAGGGCCAAACGCACCATTCTTTCATTACCTGACCAAGTTTCACAGTAAATGTATTCCAATCCAGGGTTTTCAAACAGGTATTCAACCCACAGTTGCGATGCTTCTTTGCCTATGCCCTTACCCCAGAAATTTTCCTCCGGGACGACAATACCAACTGCCAGGAAGTCCGGATTATTCTCAATGAAGTAAGAAGAAACCCAACCAATATGAGTGCCATCCACTTCTATTTCAAACCGCGTTCTTTTCTCTTGGGCTCCTTTTGACAGTCTTTCGGATAGCTTTTGGATAAAGCTCTGGGCAAATGTATCACTCATTTCCTCCCAAGGCGCATCCCATTTGGTCCATTCGAGCCCTTTTATAAACCATTTTCGATAATCATTCAAATCAGCATCGGTCAGGTCTCGCAGAGTAACCTTTTGTCCTTTTATCTCGTTTGCCATGTTAAGCCTCTCCAATAGCAAATCGGTATTCCGTATCCACTTCATGTCAGGTTGTGGCTGCCGAAAGCGGCTGTGTCTACAAACTTTCCGGCGACATACTAGTTACCCTGGCTGTCGAGGGCTACGGACTGACCTTCAACGCGAAAAACCCCTCTCGAGATAACCGCCCACTTCCATTCGGGCGCCTGCGCTGTCAAAACCGCCGCTCCGAAGAGCAGGACAATGCACATCACAAAGCTTTGAACCGCCTTCATTTTTCCTCCCTGAGGCCGGATATTTACACTAAAACTCTCTGGCCAGATTTTGTCAAACATGTCGAGCGAAATAGGCTCCTCCCGATGAATCAGTCAGATTGTCAGCGACAGGCAAAAGCGGACAAGTCTCCGCCGCTTCATTCTCTGCCAACCTTTACCTGCCTTGAACAATTATTGGCCGATTTCCCTCTGAAAAGAATACATCCTGCTTGACATAATCACACAGTCGACAGATTTATCCCAAAAGGAACCAACTGCAGAGGAATGTCATGCGTGTCGCCATCGGCGGATTGTTTCACGAATCTAACACTTTCAGCCCCCTCGTCACCGGGGCGAAGGATTTCCTGATCTTTCGCCGCGAAGAAATATATGCTCATCAGGATGCCTATTTACTTGCCAAAGGGATCATCTCTTATTTCCAAGCTCAAGCGGAATATGAACTTATGCCGCTGGTCTTTGCCCGGGCGGTGCCGAATGGCGAAGTGGACGCGGAGCTTTACAGCAGGCTCAAAAGCGAGTTTTTCAACTATCTGCAGGAAGCCGGACCCGTGGACGCCTGCGTGCTCGCCCTGCACGGTTCGATGCGGGTTCGGGGTATCGGTTCCGCGGAAAGTGACCTGCTCCTCGCCCTCAAGTCCGCGTTCCCCGGCCTTCCCGTCTTTTGCGGCCTGGACATGCACGCCACGGTCACCCGGGATCTTCTGCGCTGCTCGGAAGCCCTGGTCGGTTTCAAAACAGCCCCGCACACCGATGCTTGGGAAACCGGCTGGCAAACCGCCCGGCTGGCCGACCTGGCACTCAGCACCAAAACCAGACTGCGGATGGGCGCCGCCCGCCTGGATTGCCTCATCGCCGGGGAAAAATCCGAAACCGACTTTGAGCCGATGCGCTCCCTGATCGCCGAACTGCGCGAAATCGAAGCATTGCCGGGGGTCTGCTCGGCCTCTCTGCTTTTGGGCTTTCCCTGGGCGGACGCGGAGGAAAACGGCGTCACCGCGCTCGTAGTCACCCAAGACGACCAGGCCCTGGCGGATGCCTGCGCCCACCGGATACGTGACAGTTTCAGCGCCCGGCGCGGCGAATTCTGCTTCTCCGTTCCGGCCTATCCTCCCGAACAGACTCTCACTCTGGCTCTGCGGGATACTTGCAAGCCCGTGCTGGTCTCCGATTCCGGCGACAACCCCACCGCCGGCTCAACTTCCGACAACACCGCCGTCATCTCGTTGCTGGCAAACGAACTGAAGCACCTCACGCGCGGCAAAAGCATCACGGTTGCCGGTATCTATGATCCTGAGGCGGTCCGTGTCTGCGCCGGGCGAATGGGCCAAAGGATTTCCCTCCGGGTAGGCGGCAACTTTGACACCCAGTATTGCCAGCCGCTGAGGCTGCTGGGCGTTCCGCTACGGGTGGTGGAGAACTTTGGCCTCTATGCCGCCACCCTGGTCCTTTTCCAGACGGAGGAATTCGACCTGATCCTGACCTCCAAACACATCGGCTTCACCGATCTGGAGCCGTTCCGGGTTTTGGAGATAGACCCCTTTGCCCAGAATGTCATCGTGGTCAAACTGGGCTACCTGACCCCGGAGTTACAAGGCATAGCCGCCAAAGCCTATCTGGCACTGACCCGCGGCTGCACGGACGAGGTTCTGGAGAGATTGCCCTATACCCGTCATTATGACCTGATCTGAACCATAACCGATTGTGATTTATGCGCATTAACTACCCGGTGCTTTACCGGACGCCTTCAGGATTACCTTTTCCACGATCCGTTCAATTCGTGGACAGGAAAAAGAGTCAGGCATACGAATTCAATACGGATTTACTGATTGGACGGATTTCGAAGAGAAAAAGGACAAAGGGAAAAGGTTGGTGATGGGTCGGGGTCGGATATACTTATTTTCATACGGATTAACGGAGTTGTTTGGCTTTCTTTTCTTGTGCCGGGGCAATAATACGCTTATTATATCAGAGCTGATTGCCCCGTTACCAGCAGGAACCGCCCCAAACCCGCGAAGGAGGAAGGATGTTACGCCTTTTGAAGATTCGGAACACGGCCTTGGCAGCCTGTTTATGGCTGTTCTGTGGCGTTCTGGCCGCGGAGTTCGTCACTCCCGCGCAAGCTCTGGACAGTTCCGGGAAATGGATCAGGCACTTCCAGCCGGACACCGCCAGCCCACTGAAGCAGATGCAGGCGTATCAGGACGGCCAGTTCCTTCCCATACCGGAGCGGCGCGTTTACTCCGGTGACGACAGCTTGCCGGAGCTTTATTATGTCCGTTTCGCCGACGACACCTTCGCCATCCTGCCCGCGGATGACAACCTTCCACCCATCCTCGCCTATTCCACCGAACCGGGGAGGGTGGGCGAAACGCTCCCGCCGGCCTTTTACGCGCTTATGGAAGCCTACGCCGCCAATGTGCGCCACGGCAGGGCCACCGGCACCGCGAGGCCCGGGCAACAAAGACTCTGGCAGCAACTGGCGGCCGGTGACTTCTCCTTCCTCGACGTCACGCGTGAAGTCCGTCCCCTGATAGAAGTTAGCTGGAATCAATCCTGGCCGTACAACGAACTCTGCCCCGCCGATCCCGCCGGCCCGAGCGGACATGTTTACGCGGGGTGCATGGCCGTGGCCATGGCCCAATTGCTCAAGTATTGGAACCGCCCCATTCAGGGAATCGGCTCAAACAGCTACATTTGCCAACTCCACGGCTATCAGAGCGTGAACTTTGGAGAAACGACCTATCAGTGGGACCAGATGCCTCCTGCGTTGCAAGCTCCCAACCTTGCCGTTGCCACCCTCCTGTACCATTGCGGGGTGAGCATGAACATGCAGTATTCCTATGCGGGCTCGGGGGCAAACTGGTACGCCGGGCTGGATGGACTGAGGAATCACTTTGGCTTTCCCGAAGCCACATCCCTTGAGCGGAATAATTGCTCCGACAGCCAGTGGACCGATACTTTGAAGGAACAACTGGACCAGGGCATTCCGCTTTGGTTCGGCGGCTCCGACCCAACCATGAATCACGCCTTCAATCTAGACGGATACCAGGCCGGTGATTATTTCCATGTGAATTTCGGCTGGGGAGGCAGTGGGGATGGCTATTATAATATTGACGCCATCAATTATTTATCATACAGCTTAAACACAGACCAACGCGCGATAATCAACGCTGTCCCGCAAGGCTACGCCGTCGACGGCGCCAGGATCAGGCTCGGCGCCCATGACGCCCAGATCACGCATCCAATCACGGTCAGCATCTCCACCGACCCCATACTGTCCAGCTGGGGTGTGTACAGTTATAGCCTCAGCATTTCCTATCCCTGCGAAGGCCTGCAATTTGACGGCGCCGAAACCGTCGGAACCATGTCCGAAGGCGGAAACATACTGGTGAATAGCCCTGAGCCCGGGCTGCTGCAAGTATCCTGGACCGGAGCCAATCCGCTTGTCGGCGGCGGGTCACTGCTGAAACTCATTTTCGTGGGCAGGGAAACCGGAACCTATCTCATCAGGCCTGTCGCGGCGGAATACGCGGGGGTGAGCGTGAATGACTTGGGAACGGCAACGGCCAACGTTTTCAGCACTATAGACAGCCCCGCCGGGAGCTCGCTGCGGCTTTCCAACGCTTTGGGGGTGGATTACGGCGAAACCGCGACCCTGAACCTCCTCACATCCTATCTGCCTCCCTCATGGAACATTACGCATTATGAGTTCGACCTAGCTTTTCCTCCCGACAAGATAACCTTCAGTGAGGTCCAAACCTCCCAAACCCTCTCTGCCTGGGCGACCGGCGTCCTTGCCGAGCTTCAGGGCCCGGGTTCGCTGCGTGTTTCAGTCGATAGCGATGAGCCCATCACGGGGCTGGCGGATTTGCTCCTGAAGGTCTGCTTCACCGCCGTCGGCAATGACTCCAGCCTCGTTGTGGCGCAGGTTCAGCTCAATAACTTCTTCTACAATGGCTTTGCCGTCCCGGGAACCGTCAATGCCGTCGTGAGCCTGGCTCCGGTGAGTGCCGTTTCCGAAGGATTCCCCGAAACCCCGCTGCAAATCTTCGCCTATCCCAATCCCTTCAAAACCGGCACCGAAATAAAACTTGCCCAAACCAAGCAGGCGCCCCTGACCCTGGAAATCTACAACCTGAGAGGGCAGAAAGTGTATTCTCTCTTTGAAGGCATACTGCCGGAGGGAAACCACAGCTTCACCTGGCGGGGCCGCGACCAGGCCGGAAATGCCCTCGGCCCGGGCATCTATTTCCTCAGGGCAAAGACTCCCAACAGCCTGCAAACCAATAAGCTTATCCTGATTCGGTGAAATCTCTCACAGGTTTGTAATACTGCATCCGGCCGCAGCAACGCCCTGCCAGCCAGGCCCTTAGCGCCCGCGATATTCCCTCTCCTACGCCACTTGCACGATGCCCACACCGGACGCGGGAATCATGCGGGAGGCGAAACTATGGCAAAAGAAAGGGCCTTAACGGCCAAGCCACACGCTGGCGGCGAGCAAGGAACGAGCATCGACGGCAGCGGGGATCACATCCTATCATCCATCCGCCCTTTCACGCCCTCCGGGTTTGAAACTGTTTCTTTTATCTTTGTCCCCTATTTGACGTTAAAATTATCCATGAACTGTTGTAGGATGGCGGCGCGGGAGGGGTGGCGGAGTTTCCTGAGGGCTTTATCCTCGATTTGGCGGATGCGTTCGCGGGTTACCTGGAAGATGTTTCCGACTTCCTCGAGGGTGCGGTGGTAGCCGTCGTCGATGCCGAAGCGGAGGCGAATGACGCGTTCCTCGCGGGTGGTGAGGGTTTTGAGCACCTCATCGACCTGTTTTTTAAGGAGGGAGCGTTCGGCAAGGCGTTCGGGACTGATGATGGTGCGGTCTTCGATGAAATCGCCGAGGATGGAATCTTCGGAGTCGTGTCCGATGGGTTTGTCGAGGGAGACGGGTTCCTTGGAGATGGAGAGGATGGATTTGACCTTTTCGACGGGCATATCGAGGACTTCGGAGATTTCTTCCGGGAAGGCATCCCGGCCGAGTTTTTGCTGGAGGCGGCGGCTGGTGCGGTTGATCTTGTTGATGGATTCGATCATGTGGACAGGGATGCGGATGGTTCGGGCCTGGTCAGCGATGGCCCGGGTGATGGCCTGGCGAATCCACCAGGTGGCGTAGGTGGAGAATTTATAGCCCTTGCGGTAGTCATACTTTTCCACGGCGCGCATGAGACCGGTGTTTCCTTCCTGGATGAGGTCGAGGAATTCGAGGCCACGGTTGTTATAGCGTTTGGCGATGGAGATGACGAGGCGGACGTTGGCCTCGATCATTTCGTTCTGGGCTTTTTCTTTGTTGCGTTCTGCGCGGTCGATTTCGCGGAGGAGGAAGATGAGGTCGTTTCCGGTCATCTTGGTTTCGAGCTCAACGCGGCGGATCTTGCGGCGGGCGTTCTTGATTTTGCGGAGGGTTTCGATGAATACTTCTGGGTCGATCTTGGTTTCGGCGCGGACTTCCTCATAATCCTCGTCGGATTTTTTGGCGCGGCGGCCGTAGGTGCAGATTTCGTCGATGGTATAGCGTTTGATGCGGGTTAGATCGGTGATGCTGTTATAGCTTTCCTCGATGCGTTCCACGAGGGAGCGGACGCGGTACACCATGCGCTTGATGAGTTTTTCATTGTAGGTGAGAAGGTTGAAGTTGTCGATGACCTGGTTTCTTAGGGCGTCGATCTCTTCCTGGCGGGAGGCGTTTCCGGCGTCGTCATAGTCGCAGTTGTCGAGGATGATGCCGATTTTTTCGAAGATGGCGTCGTTGGCCTTGAGGACGTCGCGGAACTGGTCAACGATAATGACATCCTGTTTTTTATCTATCCAGGTGCCGATGTCCACGCGGAAGATTTGGTCGAGGCGGACACGGCGCTCGCGGTAGCGGTGGAGGAAGTTGTACATTTCGCGGAGGGTGGAGCCGGACTTGAAGACGTTTTGGTTGACCATCTTTTGGTAGGTTTCGATCTTCTGGGCCACGCGGACCTCGCCTTCGCGGTCCAGAAGGGGAACGCGGCCCATTTCGCGGAGATACATGCGGACAGGATCATCGTAAAAGCGCTTGGACTTGAATTTCTTGGGGGGAGCGGGTTTGCGGAGGGCGGCTCCCTTGGTAAGGCGCTTTTCGGTTTCGTCGATGATCTCGATGCCGTCCTGGCGTAGGTCGAAGATGATGTCGTCCACCTTGTCCAGGAAGAAGGGGCTGTTGGGCAGAATGTCATTGATCTGCTTAAAGGTGATATAGCCGGTGTCCTTGCCGAGATCGACAAGTTTCTTCAGACATTCGTTGTAGGTGATCATTAATGCTCCTTTCGAGGCGGGACCTCTCAGGTGAGAAGGCCACGCACCACTTTTTTCGTGAGGCGGTTGAAGGCTTGGGAGAGCTTTTTCTTCTCTTCGAGGAGAGAAAGGTTGTCCGGCTCAGCCTGGATTTTGCGGTCAAGCTCCAGCATATCGCGCTGAAGTTTGCGCATTTGCACCTGGTTCAGGACGTCGCTGAAGCTCATTTCCTGCAGGTCAGCGAAGAGAAAGTCTGCCAAGAGGTCCCTTAAATCCTTGTTTTCAATGTTATCCAAAAGACGGGCGGGCTCTTCAATGGCTTCCCGGTCAGCATGTGCGGCCAGATATTTGAAGAGCTCGCGGTATGATCTATTCACAAAATAATCCGGAGTGAGGGTTTCGGCAAGTAAATTGAACGAATCTGCGGATTGGAGGGCGAGGATGAGCAGGTGGCGCTCCTCGGCGTTTTCCTCGAGGACGGGCACAGTGTAGAGCCGGGCGGGCTCTTCGGGGGGAGCGGTGGTGCGGCGCAGCTTGGAGAAAACGGCGCGGGCGGAAATGCCGAAGGATTCAGCTATTTCGCGGGCCAGAAGTTCGCGGCGGACGGGATCCCTGAGGGCGCGGACGGCGTCCAGGATAGTGTCGATGCGTTCTCCGGCTGGCGTTTTGGAGGGGGTTTCAGCCAGGAAGCTGATCACGCTTCGGGAGGCGGCAATCCTTTCCCGGAGGGCTTCGGGGCCTTCTTCGAGGATGAAGCTGTCCGGATCGTGCTCTTCGGGAAGCTCAACGATGAAAGCCTCGAGGCCTTTGGAAAGACAGAGCAGGGCGGCGCGGACGGCGCTCTGGACACCGGCGGCGTCACCGTCGTAAAGCAGATGGGCGCGGGGGGCATAACGCGTTAACAGCCAGACCTGGTCTTCGGTTAGGGCGGTGCCTAGAGAGGCCACGGAATTGAGGAAGCCGGCCTCGTAAAGCCTCAGGAAATCGAAATAGCCTTCGCTGATGAGCACACTTCCGGCTTTGGAAATCTCGTATTTGGTCTTGAAGAGGCCGTAAAGCTCGTGGCCCTTGGTGTAAAGCTCGGTTCCGGCGGTGTTAACGTATTTTCCACCGGGGGCGCCTTCTTCCAAAACGCGTCCGCCAAAGGCGATAACCTCGCCGATGTTGCTATGGATGGGAAACATCAGGCGCCCGCGGAAGAAATCCACGAGGTTCCCTGAGTAGTTTCCGAAGAGGCCGGATTCCTTTAGCAGCGAGACTGAATGGCCTTCCTTGAGGAGGTGGTTGAGCAGAGATTTTTCACTGGCGAGGGAGTAGCCGAGCTCGAGGGATTTTGCAGTTTCGGGGCTGAAAGAGCGTTTTTGGAGGTAATCGAGCACCTTCTGGCCGTGTTTAAAGAGGTTTTCGCAGTAGAAATCCCGGGCGTTGGTGTAAATCTGGAGCAGTTGGTCGCGCTTGGTGGAGACGGTTTTGGTGCGGTCGGAATCCGGAATGGCTATCCCGGCGCGGGCAGCAAGTTTTTTGAAGGCCTCGAAAAAGGTGAGCTTCTCGTATTCCTGCACGAAGGTGAAGACGTTTCCGGCCTTGCCACAGGCGAAGCACTTGAAGATCTGCCGGGCGGGGTTCACGTTCAGGGAGGGGTTGGTGTCCTGGTGAAAGGGGCAGATTCCTCGCCAGTTGGCGCCCGCGCGCTTCAGGGGCAGATAGCCCTGGATAACATTCACGATATCATTGGCGTGGCGGACCTGTTCGATGAGGTTTCTATCCATCTATATTTTCACCAGGGTGACCCCGCTGCCGCCCTCGGAGGGGACTGGCGTGTCGATCGAGACCACCGTTTTTTTTCTTTTCAGATAGTCGCGCACCTTGCCCCTGAGGGCGCCGGTGCCTTTGCCGTGGACGATCCGGAGGCTATGGAGCCCGGCGAGGGTGGCGTTGTCCAAAAACTCGTCTATCAACGGCCGGGCCTCGTCAAAGGTGAGGCCGAGGAGCTTGAGCTCGGTGGCGGCCTTGGGCGTGGCGTGGGTTGTGGCCAGAGGCTGGGTTTCCCGGGTCTCGGGGCAGGCGGGCACTTCGTAAAGGCTGTCCACCGGCACGCGGAAGCTGATGCCGTTCATGTCCACGTTGGCGCTACTGTCACGGATTTCCAGGAGGATGGCTTCGGTTTCAAAACCTGCCAGCCAGACCCGGTCTCCGGGCTTGGGATCGCGGGCCAGGGATTGGTTTTTGGTCCCGGCCGCGGCGAGTTCGTCACGGATGTCCTGCAATTTACCGGAGATTTCATGCAATTTCCTTTCCGAAAGGGCCTTGCGTTCATCCCGGTCAAGCTTGCGGAGCTGTTCCTGTTCCTGCTGGTAAAGCTTTTGCTGGGAGATGAGCTCGCTCTGGAGCTCTTTGATGAACTTCTGCTTGCGCTGTTTCAGCTCTTCCTCGAGCTTGCCCTCTCGGCTTTCCAATTTGTTCAGCTTGTCCTCGAGGTTGCGGGTTTTGAGCTGGTATTCGTAGGAGGCGCGGCCGAGGGCCTTTTTTTCTGCCTGCATCTTCTTCAGGAGTTCGGTGAATTCGAGGTTCTGGCTGCCGCTGAGGCTCTTGGCACGTTCGATGAGCTCCGGGAACAGGCCCAAGGAGGAAGCCACCTCGATGGCGAAGCTGTCGCCGGGAATCCCCGGGGCGAAGCGGAAAGTGGGGGTAAGGCTGTTCAAATCGAACTGCATGGAGGCGTTGAGGCAAGCGGGATGGGTTTCAGCGAAAATCTTGAGGGCGGTATAGTGGGTGGTAACGATGGCCTTGCAGCCGATTTCCGTGAAGCGCTCCAGAATGGCCTGGGCAAGGGCGGAACCCTGCTGGGGGTCGGTGGCGGCACCGATCTCGTCGATGAGCACCAGGCTGTTTGAATCCGCCTGGACAAGCATCCGGCCAATTTTCTGAATGTGCGAACTGAAGGTGGAGAGGGCGTTTTCAATGCTCTGGTCGTCACCGATGTCGGCAAAAACCTGGCTGAAGAGGCCGATTTCGCTGTCATTGCCAGCAGGGATGGGCAGGCCGGAAAGGGCCATCAGGGTCAGCAGTCCGGCGGCTTTCATCAGCACGGTCTTACCGCCGGTATTGGGTCCGCTGAGCAGTACGATTCTGGCTTCATAGCCGAGGGAAAGGTCAAAGGGCACCACATCGGCAGGCTGGCCCAGGCGCAGGATGAGTAGGGGATGGCGGGCCGAGGAGAGCTTCAGGACGGGCTGTTCCAGGATTCGGGGCACTTCGGCTTTCAGGGAGCGGCAGAGCCGGGCGCAGGCATAGCGGAAATCCAGGGCGGCCATCGCCTCCTGATTGGCCAGCAAGACCTTTTCCTGGGCTTTTATCTGGGCTGTGAATTCGCTGAAAATGCGGAAGATTTCACGCTTTTCTTCCTGCCTGAGCAACTGAAGCTCGTTATTGAGCGGCACCACCGACTGGGGCTCGATGAAGAGAGTGGAGCCGCTTCCGCTCTGGCTTTGCACGATGCCGGGCACATGGGGGGCAGCGCTTTCGCGCACGGGGAGGACATAACGGTCGTCGCGTCGGGTTATGAATTTATCCTGGAGATAGCCTACGAGGCGGGGGTCGCCCAGCATTCCCTGCATGGTCTTCATGATCCCGCGCTGAAGCGAAGCCTGGCGTTTTCGGATGCGCGAAAGCTCCGGCGAGGCGGAATCAAGCACCTCGCCCTCGGGATCGAAAATGCGGTCGAAACGCTCGCAAACCCAATCCAGGGCGGAGATTTTCAGCCAGAGGCGGCGCAAGGAGGGAAAGGTTTCCAGGGCGGAGGCAGAGGCGGCTATCCCACTGGCAAGGCGGGCGTTGAGCCAAACGAGATGAAATTCCTCGTAGGCAAAGAGGGAATATTGGGCTTCGCGGAAGAGGGGGCCAAGGTCGGCCAAGTCGCTGAAATCCTTTTCCAGGCCGTGTTTCAAGCATTCCTGAAGCTCGCCCACCAGGCGCAACGAGGCCTCAATGGCCTTTTTATCGGTCAGGGGCGCGAGTCCGGCAGAGAGGTCCTTTCCCAACTGGCTGTGGCAACGGACGGCCACCTGTTCCACCAGCCGGGCGTATTCCAGGTCCGCGTAAAGCTCGGGGGCGTTCATTTTCCGGTCTGGGTCTGGTTGTTGTCCTTTTTGAGCTTCGCCTTGATCTGCTGGAAGCGGTCGCGTTCCTCAAATTTGAGGACGGTGAAGAGGTCTTCCTTGAAGGTGTCCACGGCGACGTAAACCCGATGGCGGGAGCCGTCCTTGAGCGGGGTGGACAGTTTCGGGATGTAGTCCAGCAGCACCATCAGCACGATCACCACCATCAGGCCGTTCAGGAAACCGAAGACCAGGCCCAGGAACTTGTTCAGGCCGGATAGCTTCGTGACCTTGAGGACTTTCTTGAAGATGAGGTTCACGATGCCCACCATCACCGCCACCACCACGATGATGAGCAGCGCGGCAAGCAGGGTGGCTGGAACCAGGCCCAGCCTGAGGTTTTCTATCAGGCCGTTTTTCACCAGGGGAAAAATCTGTCCGATGAGCATAAAGACGGCAATGACGGCGCCGACGCGCACCAGCGTTGACGCCAAACCCTTGCGAAGCCCCTGAAAGGCCGACAGGGCGAGTATGATCAGGATGAGCCAGTCGATGATACCCATGATTTACCTCTTTTTTTATAGAAATAAAAAAGCAAACAGGGACGAATCCCTGTTGCAAACGGTTCATTAGGCAAAATAACGGAAACGCCCGCGGCTACCTCATGTAGCGCTGCATTCTGCGCTGGATCTTGAGCATCTTGCGTTTGGAAGCGTTTTCTTCGCGTTTTTTCTTCACGCTGGGCTTCTCGTAGGCCTGTCTCTTTTTGATCTCAGAAAGGATTGCGGCTTTCTCGCATTTCTTCTTGAACCTTTTCAACAGGTAATCGAAAGACTCATTCTCTTTGGAAACTACTGTCGGCAAACAAATCACCACCTTTTTTTCTAAATTGAGAAGGCAGGATTTTGGAAGGGGGGAATTGTGTCAAGAGGAAAATGAAGGGCTTTCCCGAAAAATCAGCATCTGGAGTGACGACTGACAAAGCGTGGCCCGCCATGAACTGAGCCCCGGCATGCACCAGACACCCTTCAGCGGGGACGGACTTCCCGCGGGGGTCTATCTTTACAGCCGGCAATGCGGTGCTTACAGGGAAACCAAGAAACTGGTGCTGCTGAAATAGGATGGGGTGTCCACGAATTACACGAATTGGGAAAGTGATTAAGTGATGGATTGATGGGTGATAGAGGGAAAAGGAGAAAGAAATAAAAAAGTTGGCCTGGCGTACAGCGAACTTAGTGAGCATGGACGACAGGATGTATTGAGGTAAATCATTAATTGCTGGCGTCGATGCTGCGATCGACGCCAGCATATGGCCAGGCGATATCTGCTGGCCATTAAGGCCCTTTCCCGTGTTCCTGTTTCGCCTCCCGCATGATGCCCGCATTCGATGCGGGGATTGTGCAGGAGGCGTAAGAGAAGGAAGGGCACGAGGGTTCAGGGCCTGACCGACAGGTCATCACGGAAAAAAGCAGTAAGGAACCGGGGTGACAGACAAGGAGAAACGAAACGGGAAATTTAGCTTGACAAGGCTCTGCCCACGGAATATCTTGCCGACATCAGATAAAAAGAGGTTTGCAGCATGGAACTCAGGCTTGAGCAGCTTCAATTTCCCACAGACACCAACATCATTCTGGGTCAAAGCCACTTCATCAAGACCGTGGAAGACCTCTATGAAGCTTTGGTTAACAGCGTTCCCGGCATCAAATTCGGCCTGGCCTTCTGCGAGGCCTCAGGTCCCCGCCTGGTGCGCAAAGAGGGCACGGACAACGAGTTAATCGAATGCGCGGTGGCCAACATGCTGCGCCTGGGCGCGGGGCACAGCTTCCTGATCGTGCTGCGCGACACTTTCCCCGTGAACGTTTTGCCGGCAGTGATAGCCTGCCGCGAGGTGGTGCGGATTTTCTGCGCCACGGCCAATCCGGTGCAGGTGGTGCTGGCCCACAGCGAACAGGGAAACGGCATTTTGGGCGTCATCGACGGTTCCTCGCCCTTGGGAATAGAGCTGGATACCGATATCACCCACCGCAAAAAATTCCTGCGGGACATCGGCTACAAGCGCTGAATGCTTTACCGAACCTTCATCGCCCTGGAAGTTCCAGACAGGCCGCGAGCCTGCCTTGCCGAAAAACTGCGCTGGCTGCGGGGAACGCCCGGCGTGAAGTGGGTCAGGGAAGACAATCTGCATCTGACCTTGCTTTTCCTGGGTGATGTGGACAGCGCCCGAATCCCCGATCTGGCCAGGGTAATGACCGAAGCGGCAGAACGAAGCGCGCCCTTCGAACTGGCGTTGAAAGGACTGGAACTCTTCCCCTGGAAATCGCCGCGGCTCATCTGGGCCAGCCTTGAGGCGCAGGACGACTCCCTTTCCCGCTGGTACAAGCATCTGCTATCTGAAATTCGCACAGAGGGTTTCAAGCCCGACGCCAAGCCGCTGAAGCTACATATCACTCTGGGACGGATCAAATCCACCCTGCCGCCCACGCTGGAACGCGAAATATTGCAAAGCGAGGTGGAACAGAGCAGCTTCACCTATGACAGAATCACCCTCTACCGCAGCGTGCTCAAGCCCGAGGGACCCACCTACCACAGTTTGGAACAATGTATATTAAGATAAACAAAAGGATATGACAATGCAGGACAAAAACAAAGAGACAGCCCTCAAGACCGCGATTTCGCAGCTTGAGAAAAAATACGGCGTGGGCACGCTGATGCGCCTGGGCGACAAGCCTCAGCAGACAGTTGAGGTGATCCCCACCGGGGCTTTCAACCTGGATATCGCCCTCGGCATTGGCGGCATCCCGCGCGGCCGCATCACCGAAATCTACGGCACCGAGGCCAGCGGAAAGACCACCCTCGCGCTGCATATCGCCGCGGAAGCGCAAAAACTGGACGGCGTGGTGGCTTTCATCGACGCCGAACACGCCCTGGATACAGCTTACGCCAAGAATCTGGGCGTGCAGACGGAGGAGCTGTTGCTCTCCCAGCCGGACGGCGGGGAACAGGCTCTGGAAATCTGCGAGACCCTGGTGCGCAGTTCCGCTGTGGACCTGGTGATCGTGGACAGCGTGGCGGCCTTGGTTCCAAAACAGGAAATCGAAGGCGACATGGGTGACAGCCACGTTGGCTTGCAAGCTCGCCTGATGAGCCAGGCGCTGCGCAAACTCACGGCGATTGTCTCCAAATCCAATACCGCGGTCATCTTCATCAACCAGACCCGCATGAAAATCGGCACCATGCCCTTCATGAACCCGGAAACAACCTCCGGCGGCGTAGCGCTGAAGTTCTACTCCTCCGTGCGCCTGGAAGTGCGTTTTGCCGGAGCGATCAAAACCGGCGGAGCTGAAGCCGAGGTGATCGGAGCCAAGACCCGCGTTAAAATCGTGAAAAACAAGCTCGCCCCACCCTTCAAGACAGTGGTTTTCCCCATCATCTTCGGCGAGGGAATCTCCCAACTGGACATCATCATGGATATGGCGGTGGATGCCTGCATCATCAAGAAGAGCGGCTCCTGGTTCGCCTACAAGGACATTAAGCTGGGCCAGGGCGCGGAAAAAACCAAGCAATACCTGAAAGAGACGCCTGAACTGCTGGACGAAATCGAAGACGCCGTGAAACAGAACATCAATCCGGACAAGATCTTTGACAAAACGGATGCGGCTGAGGACAGTTCCGAAGAATAGATACACGGTCCGCGTCGAACTGGACGGAATTTGCAGGGGCACCTTGCCAACGCGGGTACTCCTTCCTCTTTGGCCGGATAATTTCGAGGGCGAAATCGAGCGGGATAAAGCTCAGGAACTGCTAGCCTTGCTCGAAAAACAGGCCTTTTCCACCCTGCTGGACTATCTGGCCAAGGCTGAACACAGCGAATTCCAGTGCAGGAACCTTTTGAAAAGGAAGGAGTTCGAGCCCCGAATCATTGACGCCGCGATACAGCGCTGCCGGGAGCAGAACTTTCTGAGCGACGCCCGCTTCGCGGATGTGCTGATCCGTTCCTACATCGCACGCAAAGCCAGCAAACGCGCCATCATCGCCAAACTACGGGAACAACGCATCCCCAGAGAGATTTGGACAGAACTTCTGGAAGAGCTCTATCCTCGCGAACAGGCCAGCGAAAACATCAGCGAACTGCTAGCCAAATACTGCTCCACACACCGCGGCTTGCCCCGCCAGAAGCTGAGGGGAAAAGCCTTCGGCTATCTTTTCCGCAAGGGTTTTGAGCTCGAGGAAATCCAAAGCGCCTGGGAGGAACTGGCTTAGGCTCTGCCAAAGGCCTGGCGTCAAGCCTTACTACTACATCGTTTAAGCTAAGCCACCCCGACCCGGGCACAATAATTGAAGACTGGGCACTCTGAGCAGCGCGGCTTGCGGGGCGAGCAGAGGTTTTGGCCAAAAGCCACCACGTGGGAATTGTAGGTTAGCCAGTATTTTTCAGGCAGTTTTTTCCGCAGGACCATCTCAGTTTCGAAAGGGGTTTTGGTGCTCACATAGCCCCAGCGGTTGCTGATCCTGTGTACATGCACATCCACACAGATGGCGGGCAGGGAAAATGCCACCGCCCGAACCAGGTTGGCGGTTTTGCGACCCACGCCGGGAAGCTGGAGCAAATCGTCGATCTCGGAGGGAACCTTGCCGCCGAAGCGTTCTTTCAGCACGGCGGGAAGCTGTTTGAGGTGTTTGGTCTTCTCGTTGTGGAAGCCCACCTGCCGGATGAGGGAGTTGAGCCTGTCAGCGCTAATCTTTTCCAGATCGTCAGGACCGCTCACTTCCGCGAAAAGGGCTGCGGAGGCCCTGGCGGTGGTCTCGTCCTTGGTTCTGGCGCTGAGGATGGTCGCCACCAGCACCTTGAAGGGGTCTTTGGTCCGCACCTGGATGAGGTCTACGATGGGGGTCTTCACCCTGTCAAAGTGTTCGGCGAGCGCCTTCATCACGGCATCGATATTGAATTTGGGCATGGTCTTTCCTTTTTTGGCTGTGAATCCGATAAACGTCAAAAAATATGTTGCAGGATTTCCCGGGCTGCCGAATCTGTCAACCAGAAGGAGTTTAGCATGTGCGGAAGATTTGCCCAGGTGATCAAACATGACCAACTGCAAAAGATGGAGAAAGAACTGCGGCTGACCCATCTGGCGGAGCAGGAGGAGCTGAATTTCAACGTGGCGCCCACCCAGACGGTGATGGCCGTTCTGAGCCAGGACGCAGGACGCTATCCGGGATATTTTCGCTGGGGCCTGATTCCCTCCTGGAGCCGGGAACTGCCAAAATTTAACCTGATCAACGCGCGGGCGGATACCATCACATCCAAGCCCTCATTCCGCAACGGGTTACAGCGCCGGCGCTGCCTCATTCCGGCCAATGGTTTCTATGAATGGCGCGTTAGCGACAAGCAGCCTTTCTTCATCCACGCCGTGAACGACGATTTGATTTGGATGGCAGGCATTTACGACGCCTGGAGCGGCCCGGACGGAAGCTTCATTCCCTCCCTGGCCATTATCACCACGGACGCCAATGACGCCATGGCACAAATCCATCACAGGATGCCGGTGCTGCTCTTCGGCGGGGACAGGCTGGCCTGGCTGAACCACCGGCAGAGCGATCCGCTGGACTTCGTTCCGCTGCTCAAACCAGCCCCGGAAGGCGAACTGGCCCTGCGTCCGGTGAGCAAATTCGTGAACCGGGTGGGCAACAACTCAGAGGAGTGCTGGGCTGCCGTCTGAAGCTTAGAAATAGCGGAGCAGGATGTAAACAGTGCAAATCACCAGAGAGCAGAGGGTGAAAACCACGCTGATCTTGGTGAAATCCCAAAATGAGATGTGAAAGCCATTCTGCTTGGCTATCCCCACAGAGACAATATTGGCAGAGGCGCCGATCAGGGTTCCGTTTCCGCCCAGGCAGGTGCCGAGCGAAAGGCACCACCAGATGGGGTCCATCAATGCGGGGTTGTTTATAACCTGACTTATCTGTTTGAGCACGGGGATCATGGTGGCCACGAAAGGAACGTTGTCCACAAAAGCAGAAAATATTCCTGAAAGCCAGAGGATGGCCATTGAGGTGGAGCGGGGATTTCCTCCCGTGGCGCTGATCACTTTGTTGGCGAACATATTGATGAAGCCAGTTTTGACCAGTCCTTCCACGATGATGAAGAGCCCGATGAAGAAAAAGAGGGTAACCCAATCTATTTCCTTTGCCATCACCGGTTCCATATTCCTGCGGTTGCTGATGATCATCAGGGTCAACGCCGCGGTCATGGAAATGCTGGCCGTGCCGATGTGCAGAACTCCGTCCAGAGCCAGGGCCAGGAGCATTAGGCCCAGCACGGTTAGGGAAATCACCAGCGTCCGCTTGTCCTTGATAAGCTTGTCTTCATTGTAGCTCATCAGCTTGGCCCGGTTGGTGAGACTTACGTGAAGTTTTTTGTGGTAAAAAAGATAGATAAGTCCCATGCTGAAGATTACGGAGGCGATGGCAGCCGGGGCGAGGTTGGTCACAAAATCCAGAAAAGTCTTGCCGATGGCGCTTCCCAGAATCACGTTGGGTGGGTCACCCACCATGGTCGAGGCACCTCCCATATTTGAGGCCACGGCCATAGTTATGATGAAGGGCACGGGGGTTATCTCCAGCTCATGGCAGATGAGCATCACCACCGGAACCAGGATCATCACAGCGGTAACGCTGTCCAGAAAAGCCGAGAAAAAAGCAGTGATGGCAAACATCAGCATCATGATGGCCACAGGGTGCCCCCTCACCAGTTTGGCGGTCTTGATAGCCACATACATGAAGACCCCGGTTTTCTTGAGCACGGATATCACCAGCATCATGCCGATAAGAAAGAATATGACGTTCCAGTCAACAGCCTTGAAAGCCTCGCCCTGGGTCAGGATTCCGGTAACGATCAGGAGGAATCCACCGATGAGAGAGGCCAGCATCTTGTTGATCCACTCTGTGATGATGAAGATGTAGGTTACGGCAAAGATGATCAGAGCCGCAAACATGGCAATACCGGGGTTCATGCTTTTGCCACCTTCCTGAAGACGTCCATAGCCGTCACCACGCCCAGCAGTTTGCCATCCTCAACCACGCAGAAATACCTGCGGCCTTCCTTGAGCATGAGGTAAACCGCTTCCACGATGGAGTCGTCCGGCTCCAGCACCTTGTTGTCCTTTTGCATGATTTCGCCAGCGGTGATCTCATCTTCCTTTTCAAAGAGGTTTTCCAGGGGTTCGTATGATTTGAGGAATTTCAAGTCTTCCATCATCATCATCAGATAATCCGGAACTCCCACCTTGAGAATGTCCAGGATGTTGAGTTCGCCCAGATAGGTGTCATCCTTGTCGGTGACGGGCAACATTGAGACCTTGTGTTCGTTGATGAGGCTGTTTGCCAGTCTGAGAACGTCGTCAGGCCCAACGCAGAAGGGATTGCGAATCATGATATCGGCGACGGTCACATCCGTCCCGACCTCGACTTTCGCCTGCTTTAGCCAGTGGATCACGTCATGCCCGTCATGCAGGCCATGCAGGCTTTTCATTGCCTCTTCATCCCTGGAAAGCTTCAGCAGGGCGGCCACGATGTTCAGATAGATCTTGGAGGACGATTTGTCCGTGAAGATGAGCACCACCCAGTTCACCTTTATGCCGTCATAATCCAGGGGATTTTGCAGAAAGGTCATGCCGATCAGGGTGTCCGCGAGTCCTTCAACCCGGATGTGGGGGATGGCAATCCCGCTTGGATAGGCCATTGGTGCTTCCCGCTCGCGTTGCAGGATCGCGTCCAGCATTGGCTGTCCGCATTTGGGGGTGTTGTGGCTTCTTTGGGCGCAAATCCTCTGGATTATCTCCTGATAGACCTGCTCCCGGGGCAGGACACGCTGCTCGAACGCGATGGCCCGGGCATCGAGGAAATCCGCTAAAAACATTATTTTACCTCTGAAAAGTGATTTAATATGTGCAGTTTTTTGCCGCGGGCAAATCCAGTCAATGTTTTTTATGGCTCTCTTTCAAACCAGGTGGGAAAAGCCCAAGGCACTGCTTTCCGGTCGAGCTTTCGCGCCCACCTGGCCTGAAAAAGAACTATGAAGAAATGCTTACCCACTGTCAAGTCCTGTCGGCTACACCCTTAGCGCCTTATATCATCCTCCTCCCATGCCTCCCGTATAATACTCGCATCAAGTGCGGGCATTATGCGGGAGGCACAAACGGGACACAGGAAAAGGCCTTAACGGCCAATCAGCATAGATTCGCCGTTCAGCGGGGATTGATTAGTGTCGCCCTCCGGGCTGGAAACACCGGGTTTTATCCACTCGGTTTGAAAGGGAGCTTTTTTGTGCTTATTCGGGGTTGTCTTCCTCACCCTGCTGGTGCTTGATCACTTTTCCGACGGCCAGATAGACGGTGTTCTCGGCCACATTGGTGGAAAGATCCGCGATGCGTTCCAGGTTTCTGGCGACGCGCAGCAGATGCAGGCAGGATTCTGTGAGGGGCGTGTCCTGCTTGATCAGGTCCACCAACCGATGGTAAACGGCGCGGTTGAGCTCGTCAACCCGATTGTCGGCTTCGCAAATGGCACTGCAGGCTTCCGCGTTTTCCGTGGCAAAGGCGTCCAGGCTGGCTTTGAGCATGGCAAAAGCCGAATCCCGCATCTGCGCGAGTTCTGAAACTTGGGATACCACTGGTTTTCCCATCAGATGCATCGCGCTTTCGGCGATGTTCACCGCCCGGTCGCCGAGCCGTTCCAAGTCGTTGTTGATCTTGAGGATCATCACGATTTTGCGCAGGTCTTTCGCTTCCGGCTGATAGAGGGCGATGGCTGAGATGCATTTGTTCTCTATCTCCAGATCCATCTGATTCACTTTATCCTCATACCCGATCACGATGTTTAAAAGATCGTTATTATGCGAGTACAGGCCGTCGAGGGCCAGGGAGATCATTTTTTCCACCCAGCCTGCCTCGGTGAGCAGCAGCTGCTTTAATTCCTTAATCTTTGAGTTTAGCATTCTTTCTCCTGGCTTAGCCGAAGACACCGGTGAGGTAGGCTTCGGTGCGTTTGTCCGCGGGTACCGTGAAAACCCGTTCGGTGGGGCCGAATTCCAACAGTTCGCCCAGGTACATGAAAGCGGTCTGATCCGAAATCCGGCCGGCTTGGGCAACGTTGTGTGTAACTATAAGTATAGTCACATTGTGTTTGAGTTCCAAGCACAATTCTTCGATCTTGGCGGTGGACTGGGGATCAAGCGCCGAAGTGGGTTCATCCAGCATCAACACGTCGGGACGGTTGGCAAGGGCCCGGGCAATGCACAGCCTCTGTTGCTGGCCTCCGGAAAGGCTCATCGCGGAGGAGGATAGCCGGTCTTTCACCTCTTCCCAAAGCCAAGCGGCTTTCAGGCTTTCCTCAACCCTGTTGCTGATCTCTGCCTTGCTGAATCCGCCCTGGATCTGCAAGCCAAAGGCCACGTTGTTGAAGATGCTTTTGGGAAAGGGATTCGGTTTTTGAAAAACCATGCCGATGCGCGACCGAAGCTTGGAAACATCGGCTTTGGGAGCATAGATGTCCGCGTCTCCGAGCAAGGCCCTGCCCTCGATGCGGGTGCCGGGAATGAGGTCGTTCATGCGGTTGAAACACCTCAACAGGGTTGATTTTCCGCAGCCGGAGGGACCGATCATGGCTGTTACCTGATGTTTGTAAACTGGCAGGCTGACGTCGTGCAGAACGTGGTTTTTTCCGAACCAGAGATTGAGGTCCAAACTTTGTAATTGTATATCTACCATTGTCTTTTCCTTCTGATGGACGAACGGATCCAGATGGCCGCCGCGCTGATGGAGATTACCAGCAAAAGAAGCACCAGGGAGGTTCCGTAAGCTATGGGAACCTGCTCCGTGGGATGGGTGCCTTCGGTCATCAGGGCGTAGATGTGATAAGGCAGGGCCATCACTTCGTCGCCCAGGCCTTTCGGCAGTTGACGGGAGTAAAAAGTGGCGGCTGTGAACATGATCGGCGCTGTTTCACCGGCTACGCGGCCGATGCTGATGATGGCGCCGGTTAGAATACTTGGAAGCGCGGTGGGCAAAAGCACGCGGGAAACCGTTTGCCGGGTGGTGGCACCCAAGGCCAGCGAGGCTTCGCGAAAATCCTCTGGAACGCTACGTATGGCCTGTTCCGTATTGTTTATGATCACCGGCAGGGCCAGGATGGCTAGGGTAAGTCCGCCGGAAAGCAGGGAAATGTCGAAACCAAGCAGGTTGGAAAACATTGCCATACCAAAAAGCCCGAAAATGATGGAGGGCGTGCCGGCCAGGGTGTTGATTGCCACCCGCAGGATATTGACCAGCCAAACAGGCTTGCCGTAATTGGTTAGCCAAATGGCGGTGAGAATCCCCAAAGGCAGCGCCACCACCATCGACAGCGCAGTGAGCAGAAAAGTTCCCACCAGGGCTGGATAAATACCTCCGGCTCTCATGGCGTCCCGCGGGGCGGTGAAGAGGAAATCCCAGCTTAGCACTTTGGCTCCTTGGGAAAACATACGCACCAAGAACAGGACCAAAAACAAAGCGGTGAGAACCAGCATCAGTGCCATTATGACTGTGACCAAGCTGTTCATTAGTTTTCGTTTATTCATTTCTTGCCCCTCTTCAGCAGCATGGATTCCGTGATGAGATTGGAAACAAAAGTGATCAGGAAGAGGATGATGGCCAAAGCGAACAGGGACTGGTAATGCAAATCGCCCATCACGGTTTCGCCCATCTCGGCGGCGATGGTTGAGGTGAGGGGACGCACCGGATCAAAGATGGAACTTGGGATGCGGGCCGCCCCGCCAGCCACCATCAGAACCACCATGGTTTCGCCGATGGCGCGTCCAAAACCCATCAGCACACTTCCTGCCAGGCCGTTTTTAGCAGCGGGGATTACAGCTTTGAAAATGGTTTCGGCTCGCGTGGCGCCCAGGGCCAGCGAAGCTTCGCGGAGGTTTTTGGGAACGCTGGACAGCGCGTCTTCGCCCATGCTGCAGATCACAGGCACGATCATTACGCCCAAGATCAGCGAGGCCGTGAACACGTTCAAACCGGTGTCCAGATCAAACCACTCCCGCACCAGGGGAGCGAGAAAGGCCATGCCAAAAAGGCCGTAAACCACGGAGGGGATCCCTGCCAGCAATTCGATCACGGGTTTGGTGATCTCGCGCAGGCGCGGCCCGGCCATCTCTGAGAGGAAAATCGCGGCTCCCAGTCCCAACGGGATGGCTATGATCAGCGAACCCAAGGTCACGACCAGGGACCCGACGATCAGCGCCAGGGCTCCGAATCCCGGTTCCGCGTGGGCGGGATACCAATTGTTGGTGAACAGAAACTCTTTCAGGCCAACGTGTTTGAAAATTGGCAAGCCTTCCCGGAAAAGCCCAAAGATGATTCCCAGCAAACAGGCCACCGTGAACAACGCTGCCGTGTAGGTGATTGTCTGGAAACTCTTTTCCTTAAAAGTCTTCATTTCTTCCTACCTCAAAACGGGAGCCGAAGCTCCCGTGTGAATGGAGGTTTTATTGGTCGTTTTCTCGCCAAAACTATTTAAGAGCGATGAAACCCTGTTCCACCACTATTTTTTGTCCTGCATCGGATTGGATGAAAGCGATGTAGCTGCCCAAATCACCTTTCGCCTTGCCGTTCGTGTACATATAGAGTTTGCGGGCCAGAGGATAGGAGCCGTCCTGCACGGTTTTGGTGTTGGGGGTAATGCTGTTCACTTTTACGGTTTTTATCTCTTCGGTGAGATAGCCAAGGCCGATATAGCCAATCCCGCCGGGAGTGCTGCCCACCGTGGAGGCAACGGCGTTATTGGAGGCCAGCAGTTGCGCGCTGGAAACCACTTTGCTGCCGCCGAGGGCTTTTTCGTTGAAGACTTCGAAGGTGCCGGAAGCCACGTCGCGGGAAATCACGACGATCGGCAGCTTGGGTCCGCCCACTTCGCTCCAGTTCTTGATCTTGCCGTTGTAGATATCACGGATCTGGGCGATGCTGAGGTTGGCCACAGAGTTGCTTTTGTGCACCACGATGGCGATGCCGTCCAGCGCAACGGCGTATGGCGTGGGGTTGATGCCTTTGGATTTGGCCTGTGAGATTTCCTTGGCCTTCATCACGCGGCTGGAATTGGCAATATCAGCAGACCCGTTTTGCAGAGCGGCAATACCCACTCCTGAGCCGCCGCCGCGGATGGAGATATTAACATCAGGATGCTTATCCATATAGGCTTCCGCGGCGGCTTGGGCGATCGGAAGCACTGTGGTGGAACCTGAACAGGTGATTTTACGGGACTTGGCTACGGCAAAAGAAATTGCCAGAAGTAGGATCAGGGCGACAATAATATATTTTTTATTCATTCTATTCTCCTTTAGTTGATTGTGGAAGCGAAGCGCCATTTCAGTTGCAGCATAACGATGTCCGTATCCTTTTTGCCATTGGCGTAGTCGGTGCCGGAAGCATCTTCGTCATAGTCTTTTCTTACATAGTTGAGCTGCGCCTGCAGGGCGGGGCTGCCGCTGTCGTCGGCCATGAAATTGAAGTTCAGGCCTCCTGTCCAGGCGTTCAGCAGGTTTTTCTTCTTACTGTCCGGCATGCGGGTTTCGTCAGAGCGGTCATAGCGTCCCTGGAGATCGATGTCGGCGCCGATCAGGCTTTTCAGCTTTAGGGTGGGAAACACGCTGAAGCAGGTGGCGCTGTAGTCTTTGGCGCTGAAATTCGGGGCGTAGCTTATGTCTTTGTATAGGTATTCGGCCCAGATGTCCAGCGGTCCAAAAGCCGCGCGCAGAATTCCGTCGGCAAGCAACTGGGTGTTGTAGCTGGAGTTTTCGGTGGCGTCAGCCAGTTTGAGTTTTCTCTCGCTGCCGTTGGTCATTACCGAACCCCCTATTGTGAGGCCGGCAGTGGGTACAATGCGCAGGTTGGCCAGGAAAGCCGGGTCGATGTTGTCTTTAAGGTTGGAGCCGTAGTTTTTGTAGCCCTCGCCGTTGTACATGCCCAATTGGTATTCGCCCCAGCCGCCCGGCAGGTAACCGTTCAGGCTGATGCCGTAGTCGGCGGAATTGGCGTACTTGTACTCATCGGTGGGGGCTTTGCCGATCAGGTTGTAGCTCCAGTCGTAAATACTTCCAAAATAAACTTTTTGCAGACCCACGGTGGTGGTCAGGTCAGGGATGGGGATCAGATTGGAAAAATCCAGGTAGGCATATTTCAGCTTCAGCCCAGCCCCGTCCTTGAGGATGTCCGAACTGAAGATATCCACAGTGAAGCGGCCTTTCATGCTTTGGCTGAATTTGGCTTCCATTCCCACATAGCCTCGCTCGAGCGAGAAAAAGTTTTTGGTGATTTCTTTTTTGTAGGCTGTAAGCGAAGTATCGGCGAACACCTTTCCTTGTTCCAGGGTCCAGCGGTTCCACATTTCCCCACTGATCTTAAGCTCCAATGCGCCAAGAAGCGCAGGTAACAGAAATAATCCCACCAGAGTGGCGAGAAGCAGTTTCTTCATCTTTTACTCCTTTGAAGGTTCTGCCCCTATAATACCGGGGGAATGTTAAGATTTTATATGGACGAAGTTAAGATTTATTAACCCATTTGCCCCCGGATTGCCCACGCAATTTGAAATATAGCCAAGTTAAAGATAATCAAATCAAAAATAGCCATTAATGCTAACTCATCACTATATCCTGCCGGCCACGTCCTTAACGCCCGAGGCTATCCCCCTCCCACGCCTCCCGCCTGATCATCGCATCAAGTGCGGCCATTATACGGGAGGCATGTCAGGAACCAGAGAAAAGGCCTTAACGGCCAAACGTTGTCGCCAGAAGAAACGCTGGCGTCGGGCGAGGAAAGTGCCATCGAAGGCAGCAAGGAGTTAAAAACCTGATGGATTCATACCATTTCGCTTGCATAAATACTAGAATTGATTATCCTGTCTCTGTATTCATATCACTGGAGGTAGTGATGAGAAAGATTCAAGTAAGCGACACCTTGCCGGCATCAGAACTCAAACGTCGGATGCTAAGTAGCAAAG
>JAAYWB010000021.1 GCA_012516855.1 Candidatus Cloacimonadota bacterium | reverse complement strand
TGAACGGGAACTCAGCGGGTAGTGAATGGGATGTGAATGGGAAGGGGCAAAGGACGGAATATGATGGTATCATTTTGCAGAGAAAAATTGGGATAGCGGGAAAAACATTGACGGATATCGCCAGCCGGATAAACTGAGAAAAATGATCCTAGTGGGAGAATGAGAAGTGAACAGACTTACCCGACTCGCCGCCACAGCCGCCATTCTGGCGTTTTTGGCCCTGACCTGCGGATTGCAGGGGGCCTACATCGACAAGATGGAAATTAAGGCTACCCAACCCGACGGAACGACGCTGGAACTCTTTGCCAGCGGTGACGAATTCCACAACTGGCTTCACGATGCCGAAGGCTTCACCATCATCCGCCATCCCCAGACCGGCTGGCTCTGCTACGCTGTGAAGGACGGGGACGACGTGGCTGCCGGGCCCCTAATAGTGGGTAACGGCGACCCCCGCGCATACGGACTTGAGCCTGGCATCAACATCAGCGAAGAGCTTTACAAACAGAGGCGCAAAGAGCGTTTCCCCATGCCAGCAGAGCGGGACGCGCCCACCACCGGAACCATCAACAACCTGGTGATCTACATCCGCTTCTCCGATGAGACGGAATTCGGCCAGCAAAACAGCGTTTATGACGGTTGGTTCAACTCTTCCACCAACTCCCAGAAAAACTACTTCCTGGAAGCCAGCTACAACCAACTGACTGTGAACACACACTTTTATCCCACCCCCTCCGGAGGATATGTGGTCTCCTGGCAGGACAGCCATCCCCGGGCTTATTACCAGCCCTACAACGCCGCCACCAATCCCACAGGCTATAGCGGAGATTATCAGCGCAGGAGCAGAGAATTCACACTGCTCCAAAACGCTACGAACGGCGTGCGCTCCCAGATACCAAGCAGCCTGAACATCGATTCCGACGGTGATGGCCGGGTTGACAACGTGGTCTATATCGTGAAAGGCGCCGCGGGAGAATGGTCCAGCCTGCTCTGGCCGCATCGCTGGTCCCTCTATGACCGCTATGTGTACATCAACGGCAAGCGGGTCTATGACTTCAACTTCCAGCTCCAGGATTTTCTGGCCAACCGCAGCGTAGGGGTTATCTGCCACGAGTTTTTCCACACCCTGGGCGCGCCCGACCTGTATCATTACGTAAGCAACGGCATCAACCCCGCCGGGAATTGGGACCTGATGGATACGAACTTTAATCCTCCCCAGCACATGACCGCTTTTATGAAATACAAATACGGCGATTGGATAGATAGCATTCCCACCCTCAGCGAGGATGGGGTTTACACTCTAAATCCGCTGACCTCGGCCACCGGACAGTGTTTCCGGATCAACTCCAATAACCCCAGCCAGTACTATGTGGTGGAGTTCCGCAAGAAGACTGGAACCTTTGAAAGCTCCCTCCCGGGTTCGGGACTGATCGTTTACAGGATCGACAACTCAGTAGAATACGGTAACGCGGACGGGCCTCCTGACGAACTCTACATCTACCGGCCGGGCGGGACGACCACTGTAAATGGAAACGTTAACACTGCAAACTTCAGCTCTGAAACCGGGCGCACGGCGATCAACTCAACAACCAATCCGACTCCCTTTTTGCAAGATGGTTCAGCCGGGAACCTCTACATCTGCGAAATTGGCTCCAGCGCTGGTAATACCATAAGTTTCCGCTTGGGCCCGCCAGTGTTCGATTTCAGCGTGAACCCTCATCTGCAGGGTTTTGACGCCACCGACTTTCCCCCTCTGGGATGGGCCAAATCCGCCGAGGCGGGAAACTATCAGTTTGAACGCGTTACCTCTGGAACAAATCCATCCTGCAGCCCCCAATCCGGAGCCGGTATGCTGCGCTACAACAGCGATATAGCCCCGGTTGGTTACTCCGCCCTGCTCATCACGCCCAGAATCGTGGTCGGCGACGCCGTCAACCACGCCCACGCGGTGAGTTTCTGGATGTACCGGGACGCGAACCAAAGCACGGCGCTGGATAAGATCGAAGTATATCTGAATACTTCAGCGAACATGAACGGTGCGCCAAGCCTGCTGGGAACAATCCATCGGGCCAGGCAGCAAGCTCCAACCGAAGCCACACCCGGATGGAAAAATTATATTTACCCCCTGCCTATAAATACTGCGGGCAGTTACTACGTTATCTTCCGGGCTGTGAGCGCTGCGGGCTACAATATGTTTCTGGACAATATCAAAGTGGCGCAGGTACCTTTCCCAACTAACTGCCTGAGCCCTACAGACCAGGCCAACCACGTTGCCACCGACTGCCAGTTCAGCTGGCAGCCCGCTTTGGGCTCCCCCACAGGATATAAGCTTTATCCGGGAACCGACAACCCTCCCACGAATCTGCTGAATGGTCAGGACCTGGGTGTTGTCACCAGTTACGAATATAGCTCCCTGCTCGCGCCGGAAACCACATATTACTGGAAAGTGGTTCCTTACAACGCCGGCGGTGAAGCCTTGGACTGTTCCATCTGGAGTTTCGGGACCCTGAGCGCCGCTCCGCCGCAGGTGGCGATCTCCGAAGGTTCAGGAGGCCTGAACCTTGTCTGGTCAGCGCTTCCGGGATATGCCGGCTATCATGTCTTTGCCAGCGATGATCCCACCAACTGGCCGGACACACCTTCTGCAACTGTCTATGAGCCCCAGTACAGCATTCCTCCGGGCACGGAGCGCCACAAATTCTACAAGGTGCAAGCGTTCACAGATTAATGGCCGCAGGAGCCATTTCTCCGATACCAGAAAAAATGCCAAGTCCACAAATCAGTTGACAAACAGCCAATTGCCAAATTTGGTGGTTTTTAAATAGAATTACTGTAAACAAGGGGAAGACATGAGATTAGCGATAGAGCAGAAAGAACTTGTCCACCACATCCAACACTTGGTGGGAATCATTTCCGCCAAGACCACCTCTCCCATTTTGACCAACTACCTGATCGAAGCAAATGCCGACAAAGGCGAGGTGAAAATCACTGCCTCCGATCTGGAACTAACCGTGGACGTGCGTTTTAACGCGGCCGTTAGCGAAGGCGGCACCATCGCCGTTTCTGCCAAGCACTTCAACGAAATCATCCAGCAGATGCCACCCACGGTTATCGACCTCTGGAAAACCGAAGACCTGCTGATGATCCAGTGCGCCAAGATCGATTTCAACATCCTCTGTGCCGACCACACCCTGTTTCCGATCCTGCCGGAACCCAAGCTTGAAAACGCCACCATCGTGAATGCCGAGACCTTCAATCGCATGATCAGCAAAACCTCCTTCGCCGTTTCCACCGATGTGAACCGCGCGGTGCTCACAGGTGTTTGCTGGAAGATTATGGAAAAGACGAACCTGATGGCCGCCACGGACGGACGCAAAGTCGCGGAGATCATTGTCCCGAACACTGCCCGGGAGAAGCAGGAAAAAGCCGAGGGCGAAGAATCTGTCTTCCAATACGCGCCTTCTGAGCAGCTGCTGGAGAAGGTGATTCCGGTGAAAACCCTGAACTTCCTGCAAAAGGTTTTCGACTCTTCCATCAAGGAAATGAAGGTGCTGATGGAACGCAACAAAATAATCTTCTCCTATGGCGCTTTCACCATCGTTTCCAATATCCTGGAGCATAAATACCCTGAGTATCAGAAAGCCTTCATGGCCGATTTGCCAAACCAGATTGTGGTGGAAAAGAAGAAACTGCAGGAATCCATCCGCCGCGTGGCTCTGGTGGCGCCGGAAGACAACAACCGCATTCGCTTTGAGATCGATTCCGAACGCTTCGAAATCAACACCAGCGACCGCGATACCGGCGACGCCAAGGAATTTGTGGAAGACTTCAAATTCACCGGCTCCGAGACCTCCATCTCCTTCAATTTCCGCTATATGCTGTCGATTCTGGATGCAATCGACACGGACATGGTCTGCATCAAGCTGGGCGGCTCCAGGGAACCGATGATGGTTTACAACGAACCGCTGCACGAAAATCAGAAGATCACTTTCCTCTTGATGCCGCTGCGGTCGTAGCGATTGATCCTGAAACAACTTAGCCTGGCCAATTTCCGCAATTACGAACAAGCCAGTTTCAGCCTCCGGCCTGAAGGAAATCTGGTGATCGCACCCAACGGCTGGGGCAAAACCAATCTGCTTGAATCCATCGCCTATTGCGGTTTGGGCAAATCCGTGCGCTTTCACCGGGATCACGAACTGAAGCGGGAAAACACAGATTTCTTCAGCGTTCGGGGCGAATTCGAGGATGACTCCGGCCTCGACCTGAAGGTGCAGATAAGTTGGCAGCAGGGCAGAAAGCTGCTGAAAATCAATGACATTCCTGTAAAGCAGCTAAGCCGGATCTTCGAAAACATAAAGGTGATCTACGCCGCTCCGGAAGACATGAACCTGGTGGGCGGATATCCCCGCTTTCGGCGCCAGTACTTCGATCTGGCCATATCCCAGATCTATCCGCCCTACATCACCACTTTGCGCGAATACCTGCACGTGGTGGAGCAGCGCAACAGCCTCTTCAAACGTCCCTACACCCGTGAGGAAAAGCTGGCCTGGGACACGAAGTTTTGCTCCCTGCTACTGGAGGTGCTTGATTACCGCAAGCGCTACCTTGAACTCGTGAACGGGGCTTTCGCGCAGCGTTATCCAGAGGTTTCCGAACAGGTGAAAGACATCCGCGTGCTTTATCTGCCCCATCTTAATGAAGACTATCCTGCCACAGCCGGGCAAATGATCGAGACCTTGGCAGTCCTGGAATCCCGGGAAAAACGCTACCAGCGAAGCCTGGCCGGGGCCCACATTGACGATTACGAATTCCGCTTGAATGGACACAACTTGAAAACTTACGGCTCCCAAGGCCAAAAACGGATCACCGTGATCATCCTCAAACTAATCCAGGCAGCCCTGATCCAGGAACTCACAGGCATCAGACCCATCCTGCTCTTCGACGATGTTTTCGCCGAGTTGGACAAGGACCATGCCCATCGCATAGCCGAATTTGTGGATTACCGCTACCAGATATTCATCGCCAGCCCCAGGGAGGACCTCTGCCTGGAATGGCCTGGCTTGCAAAGATTGGACCTTATGGAGGTTACCGCTTGAAACTGAGTAAAAGCTCCGTTGGCTGGATGTTCTATGACTTCGCGAATTCCGCTTTCACCACGGTGATGGTGACGGTGGTTTTCAGCGTGTTTTTTGTGAACAGCATCGCCGCCGGACGTCCCGAAGGTGGGGAATGGTACTGGTCTTTGGCCGTGTCGATCTCCATGACCCTGGCCGCGATCGCAGCTCCCATCCTGGGCGCGATGGCAGATTATTCCCATTCCAAAAAGAAATTCCTCTTCGTCTTCACCTACCTCACCATCGCCTCAACCGCTCTGCTCTTCTTCGCCGGAAAAGGCGATTACATCTTGGGCATGATTCTCTTTATCATCGCCAATTTCTCTTTCAACAGCGCTCTGGTCTTTTACGACGCCTTTTTGCCGGAAGTGAGTACGCCTGAGACTATTGGTAAAATCTCCGGTTTAGGCTGGGGATTGGGTTATCTGGGTGGCTTGGTTTCCCTGCTGGTAGCGCTTCTTTTGGTGAATAAAGGAGCTTACCGCTGGATCTGGCCGATGAACGCTGCGCATATTTTCCTCTTTTCACTGCTAACTTTCATCCTGCTCAAGGAAAAGAAAGTGGCCACCCCAAAAACCAATTACCTGAAAGTGGCGGTTAACCGCATCGTATTCTCCCTGAAGCATATCCGCAAAATGCCGGATCTGCTGAGCTACCTGTTCAGCTATTTCCTCTATAACGTTGGCATTTACACGGTTATAGCCTTCGCTGCCATTTTCGGCGGCAACCAGTTCAAGATGAGCCAGCAAAGCCTGATCATCTTCTTCATCATCGCGCAGGTAACCTCGGTGATCGGCGCTGTGGCCTTTGGCTGGCTTTCCGACAAATACAACGTCCGCCTCTCCCTCAGCGTCTCCATCCTTGTCTGGATCGGGGTGGTAGCCTGGGCTTTTTTCTGCACTTCGGCAAAGGAATATTACGCCTTGGGACTGGTTGCTGGACTCGCCATCGGCAGCAGCCAGGCCAACAGCCGCACCATGCTGTCGATTCTTACCCCGCTGGACCGGCAGGCTGAGTTTTTCGGCTTTTACACCCTCGTGGGCAGGATTTCAGCGATCGTTGGACCATTCGTTTACGGCAACCTAACCCGCGTGACTGGAAACCAGCGCTACGCGATAGTTTCACTAGGCGCTTTCTTTATCCTGGGCTGGTTTATTCTGCAGAAAGTGAATCTGGAACGGGGCAAATCCCTCAGCAAAACATACGAATTCAATTAACTGGAATAAAGTGACACATTATGTTGGATAACTTAACTAATCTCAGGAGAACACATTATTGCGGCGAACTCACCATCCAAAACGTGGGTGAAACGGTCACCGTGATGGGTTGGGTGAACAAACGCCGCGATTTGGGTGGCCTTATCTTCATCGATCTGCGCGACCTGAAAGGCCTGCTGCAGGTCGTGATCCGGCCTGAAGCGGAGAAGATTTTCCGCAAGGCTGAGAAACTCCGCAACGAATATGTGGTAGCTGTCACCGGCACCGTCTCAGCCCGCGATCCCCAAAACATCAATCCCAATCTGCCAACCGGTGCGATCGAGATCATCGCCACCGGCATTTTTATCCTCAACGACTGTCAGCCTCTGCCCATCCAGCTTACGGAAGTGGCAATGGCCGAAGAGGACCTGCGACTCAGCTACCGTTATCTGGACCTGCGCCGTCCCGCGCTGCAAAAGGTGATCCTAACCCGCCACCGGATCGTGAAAAGCATCCGCGACTTCCTCTGCGAAGAAGGTTTTTACGAAATCGAAACCCCCATCCTGATGAAGAGCACACCTGAAGGCGCGCGCGACTATCTGGTTCCCAGCCGGGTCCAGCCGGGCAAATTTTACGCTTTGCCGCAATCACCCCAGATGTTTAAACAACTCCTGATGATTGGCGGTTTCGACCGCTATTTCCAAATCGCACGCTGCTTCCGCGATGAGGACCTCCGGGCCGACCGCCAGCCGGAATTTACCCAACTGGACATCGAACTTAGTTTCGTTACCCAGGGACAGATTTTCGACCTTCTGGAACGCATGTTGGCCTGTCTATTCAAAGAGGTCCTGGATATCGAAATCCAACTCCCCTTCCCGCGTCTGGGCTATCAGGAGGCGATGGAGCGCTTTGGCTGCGACAAGCCTGACCTGCGCTTCGGCCTGGAATTGAAGGATCTAAGTGAAAGCCTGCGAGGATCTGAGTTCCAGGTTTTCAAAAGCGCCCTGCAAGCAGGCGGCGTGATCAAGGCCCTGGCCATCCCCGGCGGCGCCGATTACAGCCGCAAACAGCAGGACGAACTGGTGGAAGTGGCCCGCCATAACGGCGGCAAGGGCATCGCATTTGCCAAAGTGGTGGATGGCGCTCTGGAAGCCGGCATCAGCAAGTTTCTCACCCCAGCTGAGGCGAAGGACATCATCCGAATCACGGAAGCCGCATCCGGAGACCTTATCGCCATCGTGGCAGATTCTTACGATATGACGGCCAAGGTCTTGGCAGCCCTTAGAAACGAAGTGGCTATAAGGCAAAAGCTGATCCCGGAAAACCTGTTTTCTTTCGCCTGGATCACCGATTTCCCGCTTTTCGCCTACAATGATGAAGAGCAGCGCTGGGAGCCGGCCCACCACATGTTCTCCCTGCCCCGTGAGGAACACATTCCCTGGCTGGACCAGCCTGAAAAATACGGCCAAATCATCGGCCAACTCTACGATCTGGTCTGCAACGGCATGGAGCTTTCCTCCGGCAGCATCCGCTGCCACCGCTACGACCTGCAGAAAAAGATTTTCGACATCCTGGGCTTCAGCGAAGATGAACTTAAGGAACGCTTCGGCTTCTTCCTGGAAGCCCTCAAATACGGGACCCCGCCTCATGGCGGCATTGCGCCAGGGATAGACCGTTTGGTGATGATCATGACCGGAGCTGAATCCATCCGCGACGTGATCGCCTTTCCCAAAACCCTGAAGGCAGCGGACCTCATGAGCGGCGCGCCTTCTGAGGTGCCCGAAATCCAATGGAAAGAGTTGCATCTAAAGCCTGGAGAATAGCGGTCCTTACCAGCGGACATGGCCGCGGCTCCAATCTGCGTGCGCTGTACAAGGCTTTTACCAAGAACAGCTTGCCGCTGAAGATAGCCTTTGCCACTGCTTCGAGCGGCAAAGCTCCGGTTGTGCAGCTCTGTTCTGATCTGGGATTGCCCTGCCATATACTTAATCCGCGCTGCCAGGAGACCCTTGAAAACCGGCTGCTGGAGCTTTGCCTTGAGGAACGGATCGAACTGATTGCCCTGGCCGGTTTCATGAAGCTGCTCTCCCCCGCTTTTCTTGACCGGACCGGAATTCCGGTGCTGAACATCCATCCCGCTTTACTGCCCAAATATGGAGGACAGGGGATGTACGGCATCAGGGTACACGAGGCTGTTTTCGACGCCGGAGAGCGCTTTTCCGGCGCCACCGTGCATCTGGTTGACCCTATATATGACCACGGCGAAATCATTGCCCAGGGGCAGGTTGACATCTCGGACTGCCATTCGCCGGAAGCTATCGCCGCCAAGGTCCTGGAGATCGAGCACGGAATCTACGCCCGGGCGATTTACAGGTTCCTGCGTCGGAAATTCACATGATCCGCGTCGCCATAGCCACGCTGGGCTGTAAAACCAACGCCTATGAATCCGCTGTCATCGCGGCCCAGTTCCCGCTTGGCGAATACAGCGCCGTTCCCTTCTCAGACGAAGCCGATGTTTATATCATCAACACCTGCACGGTAACAGGAAGGACAGATTTCAAGAGCCGCAACCTTATCCGTAAGGCTCTGGCCCGCAAAGCCCAAAACCCCGCCGTGAAGATCGTGGTGACCGGCTGCTTTGCCCAGCGCAACCCTGATGAGATCAGGGACCTGGGACCAATAGACCTAATCGTGGACAACCAGAACAAGCCCGATATCGCCCATTTTCTCAATGCGACAGACAACTGCTTTCAGGACATAATGCTCTGTCGGGATTTCGCTTACCGTTCCGTGACCCGGATGGTCGAGCACAGCCGCGCCTTCCAGAAAATACAGGATGGTTGCGATTTCCGCTGCGCCTACTGCGCGGTGCCTTACGGACGCGGAAACAGCCGTTCCGCCAGCTTTGCCGATGTGCTTGGCCAAGCCCGGCTTTTCGTGGCCAACGGATACCGCGAGATCGTGCTCGGTGGAGTCAATTTGGGCTTTTACAGAGATGGAACCCACGGCCTGGCTGAGGTTGTGGAAGCCCTGCAGGAGCTCGATAGACTTGATCTCGTCCGCCTCAGTTCGCTCGAGCCAATGCTCTTTACCCCTGAGTTGATAGAGAGAATCAGCCGTTGCGACAAACTCTGCCCCCACTTCCACATCCCTCTTCAAAGCGGTTGCGACAGCGTGCTGGAGCGCATGGGCAGACATTATCAAACCTCTGAATTCAAGGAACTGATCGCCAGCATTCTGCAAACCTGGCCGGACGCGGCAATTGGGCTCGACGTGATCGCGGGTTTCCCTTCCGAAACGGAAGCCGAGTTCCAAATCACCCTGGATCTCCTCTCCGAGCTCGACATCGCCTATCTGCACGCCTTTACGTTTTCCCGTCGTTGGGGCACCCCCGCGGACACCCTGCCGGGCCAGATCCCGAATCTGGTCAAAAACCGCCGGGTGAAGCAGCTTACAGCTTTGAGCGATGCAAAGAAGCGAGCTTACACCCAGATGCTGCTGGAAAGCAAAACTCCTCTCCGCGGCGTCTGCGAAAAGGTTGCCAATGGCCTTGCCACCTGTCTTTCCGACCATTTCATCCGCGCCTACGCTGCCGGCGATTATACTCCTGGCTCCCTGTTGAAGGGCATCCCCAGCAAGTTATGGGAGGATGGGCTGCTGCTGGAACCCACGCCCGGCCAAATCTGAACCGTTTCAGCCCAACAGCCCTCAAACCCTTTTTCCAAACAGCGGCGGAGCCGTCACAAGGGATAATTGTCTTGACAAAATCCCGGCTCCAAAAGTTGATGCTTTCACTTGTGGCGAGATAGCTCAGCCGGTAGAGCAGAGGCCTGAAAAGCCTTGTGTCCCCAGTTCAATTCTGGGTCTCGCCACCAGTAACTTTCAGGCGCTTGATGAAAGCGCTTTTTTTGTTTGGGGACTTGACGAAAACTTTGGGGCTCAAGTTCAATTGGAGTAGGGGGAAGCACTGGAATGACGGACAGTCCTGATCTTCAGAGCTACCTGCTGGCGTCGAGCGAGGGACGAGCATCGACGACAGCAGCAACTCCTGTAGTCCAAGCTCACGGGCTCGCTGGACGCCAGGCCCCCGATTTGGTAGGAAGCTTTATTCAGCCACCACAAGCCTGGCAGTGGCGGTTTTGCCGTTACCAGGATTCAGGCTGATAAGGTAAATCCCGGCGGGCAAACGGTCCAGAGCCTCTTTGGAGAGATCAAAGCCTTGCCCTTTGTGATGCCTGCTGGCCCTGCCGGAATACAGCTCCTGTCCCTTGATGTTGAACAGCCTGACCTCACAATGTTCGCTTTTCAGCGGCGGCGCGCCTTCATAGCTGAGTGTGACTACATCCCCTGTCCTGGCCGGATTGGGGAACACCCTGAGCCGTTCCGGAGCCCCGACTGCAGGCGTGAGATAGTCTTCAACCCCGACGGTTGTATCCTCAAGCTCGGCATTGCCTCCATAAACCCAAACATAACCATTGAAATTGCCGCTTGGCCAGGGATCGTATTCATGTGATGCGGCTATGGCTATGTCGTCATAACCATCGGCATTGAAATCTCCGGTTACCAGGCTATAGCCGTAGTTCTCATACCCCGGGTTGTACTGTATATAATCAGCAGTTCCGTTGACATTTTGTTTGCCCAGCCAGACCGCGAACCCGCTCCCAAATTTCGCTCCAACCGCGTCTTCGTAACCATCGTTATTGAAATCGCCATGCTCCAGCGAGCGTTGAAACTCTCCGCCATACCAAGGCGGGTCCATATCAAAATCAGGCACAGCGTAGTTGATGTTCGTTCCACCCAGCCAGGCATGCATCCCCTCATCAGTAATGTATCCCATGAAGTCGTCATAACCGTCGCCATTCATGTCCCCCAGGGGTTTGCTGCCCCTGGAGACGCCATACTGGCAATAGATAAGCGTTATCGGATTATCAATATTCCCGGCAGCATTGCCATAATAAAGACGGATCAGGTTGTGGGTTGGATTTGTGGCCGGAGTGGCAAATGCCGTGGTAAAATCAGCGTAGCCATCGTTGTTGATGTCACCGATGCCATGGATTGAACATGAGTAAGAATAACTTGCTTCTCCATTAGAAACAACTTTTTCTTGAAATGACCCTCCATATATAATTGACTGTCTAATCTGATAGGAAGGATAATGCATGTAATCGAATCCCATGTCTTCGCAACCATCACCGTTAAAATCCCCTAACCGATACACCCAACCAAACTGATAGACGCTACCAAATAGTTCTATCACATAATCAGGATTATCCAGATTGGCGGTGCCTCCGTAGAAAAAGAGCAGTTTTTTATAACTCTCGTTCCAGGATATGTGGTCTTCTACGTACACACAGAGATCATCAAAGCCATCTCCACTGACATCTCCAACCCTGAAGATACCTTTTATTTGTCTGCCAACCCTTGTACTATCGTAAGTGCCTTCATAAGTTAATGCTGGAGAAGTGTTAGAGTTGAATCCATTGGTTCCAAAATATATATAGAGCTTTCCATGTCCTCTATGTATTGTCCCAGGGTAAATGTAACCGTAACCTGATGAACATATTGCCAAATCGTCATATCCATCATGGTTAAAATCCAAAGAAACCATTGAGCGTCCAAAACTAGACTGATGATGCTCTCCCTGAAAGAAAGCAACGATGGGCATATCGTTGACTGCATAAATGAGGCTCAGAGGCATGAACGGCAGGATCAGGAGAATCGCAAATCGTAACTTTC
>JAAYWB010000020.1 GCA_012516855.1 Candidatus Cloacimonadota bacterium | reverse complement strand
TGCTACTTAGCATCCGACGTTTGAGTTCTGATGCCGGCAAGGTGTCGCTTACTTGAATCTTTCTCATCACTACCTCCAGTGATATGAATACAGAGACAGGATAATCAATTCTAGTATTTATGCAAGCGAAATGGTATTAATCGTGACTCTATTTAACTTTAGAATTACTTTTCAAACATAAGGATGCAATGGTTGGGCGTGTTGATCAGATCATGACGGATAGTTCTCCATCTGATGCTCCAGACGGGCGCCGTGCATCTGTCATAAAGTAGGTTGTATCTGTCTCCCCGTTTAAGAATTTCCAGTATTTTATTAATAGCTGGGAAATCTTCCAATCTATTGTAGTCTGAGTGTTCCCCAAGAACTATCCATCGTTGCAATTGAGCGTCGGGGTCATAAGCTTTATCTGGATCGGTAGCATGCTCAAAATATCCGACTATGACGTTGTAGTGATTATCCAAATGATAGATCAATGCCTGTTTTTTGCTCTTGATCGCTTTTTTCAATTTGGTGATTACTTTGGGATTGTCATCCCAATCCTCCACGTCTTCGTCGCAGATGAAATAGTCACACTTTCCTTCCACTCCGTAGTGCTCGCAGACTAGTTTAAACCAACTCATCATGGTTTCGTTGCCAGGGCTCAATGGTTCTTCCGGGTCCGGGGCTTCAATTTCTTCAGCCCATTCTTTGGTTGTTTTGATGCCAATCTGGTCTGAGAATAGGTAATTGATCACAGCTGTCAATGAGGACATCGAGCAGCTGTTTTCGTACTGTGGACGGGATATGAACCCCAAGAGTTCATTGTTCATGAAGCGGTCTTGTCGTTTTAACATGTTTTCTCCTTTAGTAACATCTTGATTTATAAGTTATGGCCCTGCTAATATGCCACATTAGTCTCACACCACTACTGATCGTGAGATGGTTGCCCGCTCTGATGTAGTGCACCTCTCCAGTTTTGGTCACAATACAACCAGAGCCTTTAAGGATATAGATCTCTTCTGAAGCTTCGTGATGGACTTCACAATCATTTTTTCTTACGATCTTCACCCACATTGACCACCGATCAAAAACACCCCTGCTTCGCAGTTCCTCCCTTGTATAGTATCTGATTGTAATCTCTTTCAAAGTACCCCCTAAATCATCAATGTTTTATCATAGTGTTCATCATCTAATAAACCTCTCTATCCAATAGTTACCGTTTGCTGAACAGCTGGAAATCGAACAACACTGTTTAAATTCCTAATTCCTTGGAAGTAACAAGAATTATGGCATAGCCGGTGCAAAAAAGATTAAACATGCATTTTGCTACATAGATGATTGTTATAAGTATCTTCCTAACTGTCATATCATAATTTCAGTGGTTCGTCACTAAGCATAAACCAGTTGAATTCTTCAAGAGTTTGGAATTGCAAAACATGTCCAAAATGCAATGCTAAGTCACACACTGAAGCAGTGAACATCTCAATATCATTTTTTTGTATTGCTTGCTCAAATTCTTGAAAGAACAATCTAATAGTTTTATTGTCCTTAATTGCTCTTGATCTAAAAACATTCTTTAGGTAAGCCTCATATTTATCCATGTATTTTATAGCTGATTCACAATAGTATTCAATGTTTGCTCTTCTGGCTTTAGAAAGTCTTTCTTCCTTTAGAGCATAGAGAGTCTGTTGGTAGAATATTGAACTCATTGAATATCCAACCATGCTACCGACTAAAGCTCCAACAACCGGCACGGGTAATAAAACTTGTCCTATTGCCGCTCCCATGGACGAAGCAGCTAAACCACTACCCTTTTCTCCTATTTCCTCTAAAAACTGAATGCCATCTATATTACCTAGTATCAGTGAACGCACGGATTTTGTTAGCTCAACCACCGATACAGCAATTATGGCGGGTAGGTTAGATTTAGAAACATTTTTCAGAATAGCCTTATGCGAGTTTTCGCACAATGCCTTAATTGTTGTTCCAGCCCCGCCAGTGACATATCCCATTAAAGCTGAGTTTAATGTATTTTTCGATATAGATTTTAGTGCACCTTTAAGTTCTTTTTCATGCTTATAGTAAGCAGACATGTTCTGGATTAATGAGATTGAACTCCCAATGATTGCAGCATTTTGCAATTGTATCAAGCCTGCCTTATGTGATGTCGATAATATTTCTTTTGCAGTAAATCTCTTAGGAAATAATCTCGCATAAATCGCCTCTCTAGAGGTAAGGTGGCTTTTCTTAACTCTATTATTCACATCTTCTAGTCTGGCAGCCCTATTTTCTAGTAGCTGAGCTTTCTTCTCGAGACCTTCTTTGCGAAATGCGCTCGCTTTTATTTTCAATTTCTGAGCTTCTTGGCTTGTCATTTCTTTTAGCAAGCTATATTGCTCTCCTGGAATCAATATCTTTTGCTTCGAGTACTTGTGGTAATATTTATTATTAACTAATATATTTATATTCTGTTTTACGCTCTGTTTGATCTCTCTCGGAGTTGAAAACCTCCCCTTGAATTTCATTTGTGATTCAGAACCAGGTATGATTTGTCCTTTGCTGTTTAATTCCAGTATGTCGGTTTGGGGATCATTAACCAGCCCCAAATCTTCAGTTCTAGCCAACCTACTCAGTTTGTTATTAATAATCCTTTCTGCATTGCCGCGACTTACGTGAACAACCTCAGCCGAAAAACCAGCTTGTTGCTTTATGTTTTGATATTCATAATTGGAGTCAATACGGCTTTGAGATATTTGTTTTAGACCCCTAAAAAGGCTTTCTTTGTTGGGATCCCATCCATTGTAGGACTTGACATATTCTGAAGCTGCTCTTCCGAAACGATCAACTACTTCCTGTCCAGTAGTGGCAGAAATAATGTTTCGCACGGTATCATTCTGTTTTTCTTTTATTTCCTTTTTTTGCACCACTTACCTCATGTGATTGCAGTTCTTGTTCGACATAACTAATTGATTTATTATATTTGATTGAAAGTTTACCTGATTTTAACAAAATCGGGGTATCCAGAAGAGCCTTTTGTAATTGTGCTAGTTTTACGCTCAGGAAGACCTTCTTTTTAGATGCTTCATCATAGTCTCTCCAATCACTTCCGCGTTTATCTATTACACTCTTAACAGAATTTATGGATTGGATAAAGTAGACGTCTATCCTGCGAAGTAATGAATTCAACTGTTCAGACCTATTCTTTACTTCGTCTAGTTTCAAACAAATAACGTCAACTTTTTTCTTGGTTTTTTTGGCCGTTGCTAGATTTGAATATGCATCATTTAACATTTTTGATGCCCGAGCTCCAGCGACTAAACCCATGACAGCAATTGCAGGGCCGGCAACCATTATTCCTAGGATCGCAGCCCCTCCCGCAACTCCAAATCCTCCGGCAGCCAAAGTCCCACCTCCAATCCAGGCCAAGGTTGCGTTGGTAGCTGCAATACCACTAAGCGTTGATATTGTTGTCCCCGTACTTGCTACTGCTAAGGCAGTAGTCGCCCCATAGGCCCCAAAAGCAACAAGGGAACCAAGCCCAGCTCCAGCTAGGCCTCCTGTTATAAGAGATGTGGCAAATTCAGATAGTTCTTTTGTTTCATTAATGTCTCCAATGAATTCATGGATAATTTTCATCTCATCTAGACCAACACTACGCCTAAAATCGACGTCTTTTATTTTTTCAAACTCATTAATGAAGTTCTTCATTGAGCCTGCTAGGATTACCGCTTTTGTTTTGGCCAGTTCACTTAGACCTTTCCTTGCTGATGAACGATGCCTGTATTGCTTCTTTTGGGTACGGCAAATAATGTCAGTAGCTTCTCTGTTTATATTCTTTGCCTTATGGACGTCAATACCAGCTTTTATTGACCTTCCTGCACCGTACACACCACCTAATCCAATGATGATTGGGACAATGATTGGTAAAGGCATTATTCCTCCTAATTTCCTACAATCAATTCTGCCTGAATTGAGTAATTGTGTATGTTTTCCACAATAAACTGCAATCCATGCAATAAGATGTCATTGATCCCTAAAGCATACGCTATATTTTTCACCAGTAATATCTCGACTTCTGGATACTCTGAATCACATATTGCCGCAAATAGTAACTCAAAGATAAGAGCTTTTTTTACTGAACCCTTCGCTTTAAGAAATGGTTTTAATAATTCATCAAGAGATTTTGCTTCATGGGATTGTGATAAAATTGCATCCATTTTAGAAGAGGATATTGATTTCTTGTTAAGCTTCATTTCGAGTGAATAAGCAGCAAGAGTTTGTTTCTCCATGTTACTCACTACACCATCCGCATTGACTATCTTTGCGACCAATGCAAAAAATGACTTGATTTGTTCTTCCTTTGTGAATTTGTGAAGGAACATGTCGTCTCCTTTTGTGTTTGTTATTGTGATACTTTAATCTTTATAGAATCTGACAGATCATTTTCGCTGTCCGTAATATCGCTTCCAAGGCTGAAGACTGGTTTAAGTGCTCCATCGAATACCACTTTGTCTTTAATCTTGATCTGCGCTTCTTTGCCGACCAGAATTGGATTGATCTTCAAGATGATGTCACCTGACGGTACTTTATAGTAACTGAAGCCATTCCATGTCGTATCTTTCAAGGCTGGCCAGATCAGAGCCCAGGGAGATGTATAGAGGATGGAAATACCATGGTTCTCTACTATCTTTGATATCCTTTGGACAGAATTAGGCACAGAACCTGACAAGAATTTCCGAATACTTTTTATTAGTGCTGTGCTTAGAGCATTATACCACACATATTTAGGATCGATTGCCGTGGCTAATAATAATCGATTTTCTGCATGCAAATAAGTGTACCATTCAAGAGCTCCTTTGTCCAGGGAATCCAGACCGTGAGTACATGATCTCATAATATCCAACGTTGATTTAGGTGCTGCTTCTTGTTTACATAAGGACTCCGGAAGCGGTAGCGGAACCGGCAGGGGCTGGTTTTTCCAGTCGTGGTGCAGATATTGCTGCATCTGGTCGGCTTCAATGCTGTGAAAGCGCTGTTGGAAGAATCTCCATTTGAGTGGGAGTTCAGCTCCGCTGCTGTCTTCCGCGACGCGGTCTTTCTCCAGCAGAGTGGTTTTGATCTGCTTCAGAATGTCGCCACCCGCATTGCCCAAATATAGTGATTGTTCAATTTTATCGGGCAGGACGAAAGCCGCGTTGCGCAGCTGGATCATTTTGGGTTCATCATCGTGGCTGAAAATCAGATCGTATTGGTCAGCAAAGTCAATCCAGCCTGAGATTTTCAAGACCAGCCAAGTGCCATTGTTTTGTTCCAGGACCAAGTATTCCAGGCAGCAGTCCTCACCCACGTGGCAATAGATGCCTCCCGGCTCGATCTTTCTGTTGGTTTTTTTCTGCTGGTCATTGGTGTTATCCGGAATGCTAAGGCCTGCCAAGATGGCTGCAGCTTCATCATCCGCGACAGCTTTCCGCACGAGTCTGTTCTCAAAGAGATAGAGCTCAAACAGCTTGCGATAGTCTGTCTCAGGCATTGCCAACTCCAAATTGTTGTTTGAGTTCTGCCAAAAAGATCTGACCGGGAAGGGACCGTAAAAAGTAGTAGATCTCGAATTCCTGAAGCTTGTGACGGGTAATAAAACTCTGAAGGGCCAGCTTTGACAGGCTTTGCTCCTTACGGGCGGCAACTGGATTTTTAGTTGGGTAGATATTGGGGTCACGGTTGGAATAAGCGAAAAATATATAACGCTTTAGCCGGCCAGGAAGGCCTGACATCAGTTCATAAATGACATGATTTCCCCTGCTGCGCAATAAACTCTCGACCACAAATTCCTGATCCAAATCGTCTTTGGGCATTTCCCAGCCTGGTTCTTTTAATTCCGTCAAACGATCATATTCTGCTGAGCGGGATTTTTGCTCTTTGTCCTGTTGCTGTTTCTGAAATTGCTGCTCGCGCTTCAGCCTAGCTTCCAAACCCAGTTCCAGTTTCCAGTGGCTTCTGTAGTAATTAAGCAATGATACTTTTACATATCTGGCAATCTGGTATTTATTGAATACACCTCTATTATTCTGGATATGATTGGAGATAGTGGGAATTTTCTTCAGAATGAATGAGTGGACCAGTCCTCTGACTGTGTCGCACAACTCTTCTGTGTCTGCTTTGGGAGCAGAACTTGAGCGAATGATGTTTCCAGCCCAGCCTAGCAGTACCTGATAGCCGCAATTACCTGAATCGGTGCATTCGCCAAGCAAGACCAAAAAGCTTTGAATATCCAAGCTTTTGTTCATTAGCTTTTCCATTATCCAGCGCTCGGAGCGCCTGAATACCAGCGAAAATATTTCAGGATAAACGGTCAAGCTTTTTCTTGGCTTGGCAAACCCTGTTTCCAAGCAGTTAATAAAAATGTATGCCGTTGGTTTGCAGCCAGGATCAATAACAAGCGAATTCATCTCTCAGTCCATTACAAAGAACAATCAGTCCGGGCGTGTCGTAATGACAACCCACTTATAAGATTTTGTAAGCCTTCTAAACCATCGAATCGTTCACTACAAGAGATGTTTCTCGGGTGGTCTTTAATCATATATAACATCCTGTGGAGGGTACATTTCTGTTTGATTCCCTCCAACATGATAAGCTATGCGCTCAAACCAGTAAAATCTAAGTTTCATTTGTTCTTTATAACGACCAAAGTCTCGGGTATTGCTGCAGTTCACTTTCCCTCTTATGGTTCTCACGCGCTAATATAACCAAAAGACCTAGCAACAGAACTCCAACCCAGGCCGGCAGATACGTGACCGGCCATAGCACATCCTGAATCAAAGCCAAGTCTCTATTGCCTTTGTATTCATCCGAGCTATGATACAACCTGAGACACATCAGTATAAAAAGGTAGGTCGCAATCCCTAAAGCTATCAGTATTGTTTTCATTGTTTCTCCTATTACAGGTCTTTGGTTTAATCAAATTCCTGTCTGTGTATTTACGATAGCTATCCGCCATCTAAATACTAATACTGATTGAAGCGCTGAGTTGTGAAAAATATTTAAGCTCCCTTATATCTATCCACTCATTTCGATAACGAAAATCAGATTTTGCACTATCAGAGGATTCCATTTCCAACGACACTCAATACATCCTTCCCACGACGGCCATTTCCCATCCCAGGATGTTCTACCATGTGACAGCGTTCAAACACTACGTCAAGGGTGGGTTTGACCCCGCGGCGCCAAGAATGGATTCCGGGTCGAGCCAGGAATGACGTGGATGAAAACTGTCTTGATGCCGTAATGACAGGGGGAAAACAGAAAGGGCGGGAAGAATAATCCCGCCCCTATGGCAAAGGCTTGATCCGCAGGCTGAAAGGGCCAGCCTGGCTGGAATCAGCCGAGTTGTTTGATCACGGCTTTGCCGGGGAAGATGGCGGCCGCGCCGAGCTCTTCCTCGATGCGGATGAGCTGGTTGTATTTGTCCACGCGTTCGCTGCGGGAAATGGAGCCGGTTTTGATCTGGCCAGTGTTCATGGCCACGGCGAGGTCGGCGATGAAGGTGTCTCCGGTTTCGCCGCTGCGGTGGCTGACCACGCAGGTCCAGCCGGCTTTGTGGGCGGTGTTTATAGCGTCAATGGTCTCCATCACGGTGCCGATCTGGTTGAGTTTGATGAGCACGCTGTTGGAGGCTTTTTCGGCTATTCCGCGCTTGATGATGGCGGGGTTGGTAACGTAGAGGTCGTCGCCCACGAGCTGGATTTTGTCGCCGAGGGCGGCGGTTAGCTTGATCCAGCCTTCCCAGTCGTTTTCCGCGAGTCCGTCCTCGATGGAGACGATAGGATATTTGGCCACCATGTCCACCCAGTAGGCGATCATTTCGTCGTTGGAGGCAAGTTTTCCCTCGAAAGCGTATTTACCGTCGATCCAGAAGCTGGAAGCGGCGGCGTCGAGGGCGATGAAGACGTCTTCGCCGGGTTTGTAGCCGGCGGCGGTGATGGCGTCCATGATCGCTTTGAGGGCGGCTTCGTTGTTTTCCAGGTTGGGCGCGAATCCGCCTTCGTCACCGACTCCAGTGGCAAGGCCACGGTCGTTGAGGATCTTTTTGAGGGCGTGGAAGACCTCCGCGTTCACGCGGATGGCTTCGCGGAAGGATCTGGCGCCCAGGGGCATGATCATGAATTCCTGGATATCGACGTTATTATCGGCGTGGGAACCGCCGTTGATGATGTTGCTCATGGGCACGGGGAGGGTCACGGCGCCCACTCCGCCGAGGTAGCGGTAGAGGGGGATGTCCATTTCGATGGCGCTGGCGCGGGCGGCGGCCATGGAAACGGCCAGGATGGCGTTGGCGCCAAGCTTTTCCTTGTTGTGGGTCCCGTCGAGGTTCAGCATCACCTGGTCGAGTTCCGGCTGGTGGGTGGATTCCAGCCCGCAGAGGGCCGGAGCGATGAATCTATCGATGTTATCCACGGCTTTAAGGGTGCCTTTGCCGCCGTAGCGGGATTTATCGTCGTCCCGCAGTTCGATGGCTTCGCGTTCACCGGTGGAGGCACCGCTGGGCACGGCGGCGCGGGCGACCACACCGCTTTCCAGATGGATGTCGGCTTCCACGGTGGGGTTACCGCGTGAATCCAGTATTTCCCTTCCCTTGATGTAAAGAATTTCTGACATTGGGTTATGCTCCTTGGATGTGTTATTTACTTTTGGAAAATGTTGGCCAGAGTCTTCACGGAACCGAGCAGGGCGGAGGTTTCGTAAGGAACCACGACGGTCTTGTCACCCTGTTTGGTAACTTCCCGGAAGGCTGACACATACTTGAGGGCCACGAGGTATTGGGCGGGGTCGGTTCCGCTGCCCTTCACCGCTTCGGCGATGAGGGCGATGGATTTCTTCTCGGCATCGGCCACCAGCAGCTTAGCCTGGGCTTCGCCTTCGGCGCGGGCGATCTTGGCAAGTCTTTCACCATCGGCAACGCGCACCTGGTATTCGCGTTCACCGTCGGCCTGGAGGATTTTGGCACGTTTGTCGCGTTCAGCGCGCATCTCTTTTTCCATGGCGGTGCGAATCTCTTCCGGGGGCAGGATCTCCTGCAGTTCCACACGGTTGACCTTCACTCCCCACTTGTCTGTGGCATCATCAAGGATGTCGCGCAGCTTGGCGTTGATGGTGTCGCGCGAGGTGAGGGTGAAATCGAGGGTGAGCTCACCGATGACGTTACGCAGCGAGGTTTGGGTGAGTTTTTCGATGGCCTCGGGGAGATTGCCGATCTCGTAAACAGCCTTGTAGGGGTCGGTGACCTGGAAATAGAGGAGGGCGTTGATGTTGATGGAAACGTTGTCGCTGGTGATCACGTTCTGGCGGGGAAAGTCATAAACGGTTTCACGGAGGTCGATGCGGTTTTCCTGACGCTGGGTGACGATCACGTTGCCGCGGTAGTCAGCCCTGTTGTAGCGCCAGTGGATGGGGCGTATCTTGTCGAAAATGGGCACGATGATATGGATTCCAGAGGTCAGGGTCTTGTAGTATTTGCCCAGACGCTCCACGATCACGACCTCGGCCTGACGCACAACTATGATGCTGCGGGAGATCAGAATTATCACAAAGAGGGCGATAACGATCCCAACAAAGATGGCAACTGTCATGATTCACTCCTTAAGGTTAGAATTTAGTTCACTTTATCTGCGGCCCATATTCTGACAAGGAAAAAATCACCAAGCCGGACACGGAGGGAAAATTGGACTTGACAAATATCAAAACTTCCGGCGAAGATGATTTTTTCTTAACAAAGCGGGAGTCTGGGCTGGACATCCCGGTTCACTCGCAGATATATTAGTCCAAAGCAGGGAGATAACAATGAAAAAAGTTCTGGTCCTGATGCTATGCACACTTGCCCTCTGGGGCTGCTCCCAGCGGCGTCTGAACGGCTGGAACGAAGAGGATGTTTCCCTGCTGACCCGGGAACTGGCGGCTGACATCACCGGCAGCGCCTGGCTACGCGAACACATTGAGGCAAAAGGACAGGCGCCCGCGCTGCTGATCCAGCCGCTGGAACGCAGGGGCAACTGCCAAAGCTGCCTGAGCGGCCTGGAAAGCGCTCTGGCACGGGAATTGCTGCTGAGCGGCAAAATCCGGCTGGTGCGGTTCCGGGGAGGGGAAAGCAGCTCCGCTGACAGCATCGGTCTCCTGTTGCAAGACCTTTCGCTCCAGGAAAGCGGGGCCGACGCCCTGCTAATCTGGTGGCTGGAAGAAATACCGGAATCGAAGCTGCTCAACCTCCGGATCACGCTGCAACTGCTGGACCCAAACAGCCAGGAACTTCTGCTACAGGCCCAGCGAACGCGCAGCAAGCAATTGTGGCTGTGAAGCCCGGTTCGCCAAATTGAATCGCAAGAAATAAAACATAGATGGAGTATTAATGCAGATCACCAAACTGGACCAGATGATCGAAGTCCTGAAACCTTTTCCGAACAAGCGCCTCGTAGCTGCCTGGGCAGTGGACGCCCACACCATCTGCGCCGTGCATCAGGCCGTGGAAATGGACCTGGTGGAAGGCATACTGGTGGGCGATGAAAAGCTCATCCTCAAGGTGTGCGAGGCTGAAAAGATCGATCCCACGGTGTTCAAAATCGTGCACTCGCCCTCAGACACAGCCGCGGCCGCCAAAGCCGTGGACTTGATCAATTCCGGCAAAGGGGATTTCCTGATGAAGGGCCTGCTGAGCACCGACCGCTATATGAAAGCCATCCTGAACAAGGAGCGCGGCTTGATGGAAAACGGCGCCATCCTTTCCCACGTAACCGTGGCGGAACCCAAAAGCTACCACAAACTGCTCATCTTCGGCGACGTGGCGATCATCCCGCTGCCCGATCTGAAGCAGAAAGTAGCCATCACGAACTATCTCATCCGCGTGGCGCACTTCCTGGGCATCGAGAAACCCAAGGTGGGCATCCAGGCCGCCTCTGAACAAACCCTGCCCAAAATCCCCTCCTGCGCCGACGGCGCCCTCATCGCCAAGATGGCAGAGCGCGGGCAGATCAAAGGCGCGATCGTGGAAGGGCCTCTAGGCTTCGACCTCATCGTGGATAAGGAAAGCGCGCTGATAAAGGGCGTACAGAGTGAAGTTTGCGGAGACGCCGACTGCATCCTCTTCCCGAACATCGAGGCCGGGAACTGCTTCTATAAATCCATTGTCAAACTAATGGACAGCGAGCTCTGCGCCGTGGTGATGGGCGCCAAGGTGCCCTGCGTGCTCACTTCGCGGGGCGACAGCGAACGCTCCAAACTCTATTCCATCGCCCTGGCGGCCCTGCTGGCGGGAGCGCGGCAGGGATGAAACCCATCCGCTCTCTGGAAGAGCTAGCCCGCCACGTCCGGGGACTGGGCACCAAAACCCGGATAGCCGTGGCCGCCGCGGAGGACCCAAATACCATTAGTTCCATTGCCAGAGCGGTTTCCGAAGGTTTCGCCCAGGGCATCCTGCTGGGCGATGAAGAGCGGATCAGGGCAGTTTGCGCGGCTGAGAGAATCGACCCCACCCTGTTTGAGATCAGGCCCGTGGCCGATCCCGGCGACGCCGCCATTGAGGCAGTAAAAATGACCCGTAGTGGGGAGGCGGATGTGCTGATGAAAGGCCTGGTGGGAACGGACAAGCTCCTGAAAGCTGTGCTGAACAAGGAAACAGGCCTGCTGCCCCCCAAGGCGGTGATGAGCTACGTCTGCGCGCTGGAGCTGCCCAAATATTCCAAACTCCTCTTCATCAGCGACACGGCGGTGCTGCCCCAGCCCGACCTGGAGCAAAAGGTCGCCATGGTGAGATACAGCGTGGAGATGGCCCAGCGCTTCGGGATCGAAAAACCCAAAGTCGCCCTCATTTCCGCCACCGAAAAGGTTTCACCGGGCATGGAAAGCACCCTGCACAGCGCTCTCATCTCCAAAATGGCCGAGCGGGGCCAGATCAAAAACTGCGTGGTGGACGGGCCGCTGGACGTTTTTCTGGCCTGTGACCCCGCCGCGGGAAAAATCAAGGGCGTGGACAGCCCCATCACCGGAGATGCCGATATCCTCATCTTTCCCAGCCTGGAAAGCGCCAATAGCTTTTACAAAGGCCTGATGCTCTTCGGAGGCGGAGAACTGGCTGGGCTGATCCAGGGAACCGTGAAACCCGTGGTCGTGATGAGCAGAAGCGAAAGCGCGGCCTCAAAATATTATTGCGTGGCACTTTCGTGCCTCATGGCAGGTTAAAATGAAAATCGCGATTGCGAGCGACCACGCCGGCTACGAACTCAAGGAAGCCATCAAAGCGACCTTTCCGGAACACGAGTTTGAAGATTTCGGCACCCACTCGGTGGATTCGATAGACTATCCGGACACCGGCGCCCCCGCTGCCCAAGCCGTTGCAGCCGGCAAAGCCGAAAGCGGCATCCTGATCTGCGGCAGCGGAATCGGGATGAGCATCACGGCCAACAAGGTCCGGGGCATCCGTGCCGCTCTTTGCACAAACACCGATCTGGCCCGCCTTTCCCGCATCCACAACGACGCCAACGTTCTCTGCCTGGCAGGGCGCTTCACGGCAGTTCCCTACGCCCTGGAGATAGTGAACAACTGGCTGAACTCGGCCTTTGAAGGCGGCCGGCACCAAAACAGAATTGAAAAAATAAAGCTACTGGAAGGAGACAAACAATGAAACACATCCAAAGGCAAGATCCCGAGCTCTACGCGGTCATAGCGGCGGAACTGAAGCGCCAGCGCGAGAATCTGGAACTTATCGCCTCCGAAAACTTCACCTCAATGGCGGTTATGGAGGCCCAGGGCAGCGTCCTGACCAACAAGTACGCTGAAGGATACCCCTACCGCTGGAGCAAAAAGACCGGCAAGATCAACTACAACCTCTATGGCCGCTACTACGGCGGCTGCGAATACATCGACGAGGTGGAACGCCTGGCCATCGAACGCGCCAAACAGCTTTTCGGCAGCGAACACGCCAACGTTCAGCCCCACAGCGGTTCCCAGGCGAACATGGCGGCCTATTTCACCCTCGTAAAACCTGGCGACACTGTTCTTTCCTTGGAACTCGCCCACGGCGGACACCTCACCCACGGCCACCCGCTTTCCTTTTCGGGACAGTTTTACAACATCATCCACTACAACGTGAACAAAGACACCGAGCAGTTCGACTATGACGAACTGGAGGCCCTGGCGAAGGAGCACAAACCGCAGATGATCCTGGCCGGCGCCAGCGCCTATCCCCGCAAGATGGATTTCGCCCGCTTCCGGGAAATCGCCGACATGGTGGGCGCCAAGCTGATGGTGGACATGGCCCACATCGCCGGGCTGGTCGCCGCCGGCCTGCACATGAACCCGGTTCCCTTCGCGGACGTGGTTACCTCCACCACCCACAAGACCCTGCGCGGGCCCCGGGCGGGAATCATCCTCTGCAAGGAGGAATATGCCAAAGAGATCGACGGCAAGGTGTTTCCCGGCATCCAGGGCGGCCCGCTGATGCATGCCATCGCCGGCAAAGCCGCCGCGCTTTACGAAGCTCTCCAGCCTGAATTCAAGGCCTATCAGAAACAGGTCATCGACAACGCCCAGGCTCTCGCCGCGGCTTTGACCCAGCACGGGCTGAAACTGGTTTCCGGCGGCACGGACACGCATCTGATGCTGATGAACATGGGCACAGAGGAAGAAGGCGGCCCCAGCGGCAAAAAAATGGAGGAAGCCCTCGACAAAGCCGGAATCACCGCCAACAAAAACACCGTCCCCTTCGACACCCGCAGCCCCTTTGTGGCTTCCGGAGTGCGTTTGGGAACCCCCTCCGTGACCACCAGGGGCATGGGCGTGGACGAGATGAAGCTTATCGCGGATTTCATCAAACGCGTGCGCGACAACCATACCGACGAAGAATACCTGGCCGCGATGAAGGCCGAGGTGCGCGAACTGACGGATAAATTTCCGCTTTATCCGGAACTGGGCTGAGCCCGGGTTTTATATAGGCAAGGGCGGACTCTGCTCCGCCCCTTTTCTTTTCGCTGGAGTCAAGCGAGGAACGAGCATTGACTCCAGCAGGTTATCCTGCCGTCCATGCTCAATTCTTTCGCTGGACTCCAGACCGGCGTGAAAAGCTGAACCTGTGTGACAGTTATCCGCTGAATATCTTGGCAATGAAGCAAATCCGGATTATATTTGCAATATATCACAGATAATTCCGCGGCGACAATGCCGCATTAAGGAGTATAAGAATGAATATCAACCTGGCAGAACTTCCTGGAAAACTGGGAGCTTTCGGGATCAAGCTGGCCATCGCCCTGGTCATCTTCATCGTCGGCAACTGGATAGCCAAAGCCGTGAGCAAGGCGCTTTGCGGCCTGATGCTCAAGCGTAAGGCGGACAAGACCATCGCTACCTTCATCGGCAACATCGTCTATGCCGTCCTGCTGCTCATCGTGGTTTTAACCGCGCTCAACCGCCTGGGCGTGCAAACTTCCTCATTCATGGTCATCGTCAGCGCCGCCGTTTTGGCCATCGGCATGTCCATGCAGGGCACGCTGGGCCAGTTTGCCAGCGGGGTGATGCTGATCGGGCTGCGTCCCTTCAAGCTTGGCGATACAGTGGTTGCTGGCGGCCAAACCGGCACGGTGCACGACATCGGCATCCTCAGCACCACCATCCTCACCAGCGACAACAAGAAGATCATCGTGCCGAACAGCGCCATCGTCGGCGGGCCCATCACCAATTTTTCCGCCATGCCCACCCGCAAGATCGAGCTGGCCATTGTTGTGCCCGGAACAACCGACCTGAACAAGGCCCGCGACATCCTCAAAGGCATTCTGGAAGCTGAAAGCCGCGTCCTCAAAGACCCCGCCCCCTCCATCACCATCGCCGACGCCTCCGCCGCCGAGATCAAATACGGCATCGGAGCGCATGTGAACAACACGGACATGGCTGCCGTCCAGGCATCCCTGCTGGAAAACATCAAACAAGCCCTCACCGCCGCCGGCATCTGGGCCTAAAGGAAACAATGACATGAAGAACATCAGACTTATCCTAGCCGCAGCCCTGCTGCTGTCTTTCGCCCTCCTCTTCGCCGAAGCCTGGAAGTTCGATTCCGACATCATGGTGAACCTCACCCAAAGCCAGTTCAGCGACAACTGGGCCGGCAGCGAACTGAGCAACATCACCTGGACCGCCTCCATGAACAACACCGCCCAGAAACATCTGGCCGAGTGGCTTAAAAACAAGAACACCCTCAAGCTCGCCTTCGGCCAGACCCACCTCCAGAAAGAGGACCTGTTGGGTGAAACCTACTGGGAGAAACCCCAGAAATCCACCGACCAGATCGCCTTCGAATCCCTGATGCAGTTCACCCTGAAAACCTTTGTGGACCCATACCTATCCCTGCGTGCGGATTCCCAGTTCCTAGATGAGGCCGGTACCAAAACCATTGTGGTCAATCCCATCCTCTTCACCGAAAGCGCCGGTATCATGAAGACCATCGTAGATGGCGAAAAGACCAAGCTGAACGCCCGGATCGGCGGCGCCGTCCGCGAAAACTGGAACCGCCGAGTTGACGGCATCCCCGTGGATGGGGGCATCGAGGGAATCGTGGAGTTCAAACAGATCTTCGGCCTGCTCAATGCCAGCTACAACAGCCGCCTCAGCGCTTACAAGGCCCTCTTCAAATCCGACGCAGTGGCCGGAGTTGACAACTGGAAAGCGCCCGACCTCAAGTGGGAAAACCTGCTCAGCTTAAACCTCTGGAAGATGCTGAGCCTGAACCTGAACCTCGATTTTATCTACGAAAAGGAACAAAGCCCGGATATCCAGTGGAAGGAAATCCTGGGCCTCGGCTTCAGCTACTCTCTGTTCTAAACCAAGCTCTTTTCCAAATCCCGCGCCCGGACCGGCTTTGCTGCCTTCGCTGCCGGGGAAACCTGGAGTCCAGCGAGCCTGCGAGCTTGGACTACAGGATGTGTTGCTGCCTTCGCTGCTCGTCCCTCGCTCGACACCAGCTTGGGTCCATGCTGACCGGCCGTGAAGGCCCTGTCCTGTGTTTGGGTAGCTCCTCCCGCACAATGCCCGTATTCGGTGCGGGGATTGTGCGGGAGGCGTGGGAGGGGGAAAGGCTCGGGCGCTAAGGGCCTGGCCGACGGGAAACCCGGTTGATCGAGCCCATAGGGCGGAATAACGATAGCGAGGGAGCGCAAGCCCTCGCACACTGGATTCAGGGTCAAGCCAAGAATGACGTGGTTTTTGTTTTTTGGGGGGTAGTATGTTGCCAAGGGCAATAACAGGGATGACCGGGGGGTCCGTGAAAATAATCCACAGCGCCAGCCGTAACGGAGGCGATTTCCCCTTGACATATTTTCCAAGCACCGCAAAGTTGTCACGCATGCCTTGGAGCGGATCGCTTTTTGTCTTTACCATAAAAGCAAAGACGAGGAAAAAATGACTCGATCAACCATCATCCTCTGCGCGGTCCTGCTGCTTGGCACTGTGGCGCTTACAGCCCAGGGCGGGGAGTGGGAATACTTCAGTTACGGCGGTCAGATCCGCTCTTTTGCCCACCACGCCGATGACGTGTGGATTGGCACTACAACCGGATTGGTGCGATACGACACCATCACCCAGCTAAAACAGTTTATCAACAAATCCAACTCCCCTCTCAGTAACAACCTGATCCTTTCTGTGGCGGTGTCTCCCTCCGGAATCCTCTGGATCGGCACCAGCAAAGGCCTCTACCGGGTGGAGGGTGAAAACTGGCAGTATTTCGACAGCCAGAACAGCGGCTTGCCCACCAACGCTGCGCGCGAGATATTTTGCCTGTCTGACACCGAGTTGTGGCTGCTGATGGGTAATAACGGCGGAAATGACTACGCCTGCCACTATGTGGGGGGAACCTTTGTGCCCTACTCCGCGGGCAGCGACCCCATCTGGGGCCAGGTGATCAGGGGCATGGCGCTGGACCAGCAGGGTGTTCCCTGGCTGGGCTGGTACAACACAAGCAATGGCACTTTCGGCATCTCGCACTTTGCCGATTCTTCCTGGATCAGCCAGTCCATGTCAGATCTGGGCCTGCCCAACCAGGACATCTTCGGCCTTGCCCACGACGGCAGCCGTCTCTGGCTGGGAACCGGCACAGGCCAACTGTTCAGCATCGACTCCGGAGGCGCGCAAATCCATGATCTCACCCAGCCTCCCTACAATATGCACGTTGTCACCGACATGGCGGTGGACAGCCAAAACAGGCTGCTGGCCGCCTTCCGTGCCTGGGATGGAAAAGGATACCTGCTAAGAAGGCAGGGGGACGGCTGGGAATTGCTGGACCCCAACCAAGTGCCTCATCTGAGTTCGACCCGGGCAATCATGGAAGACGCCACGGGCAGGATTTGGCTGGGAACCGGCGGCGGGGTGGCCATCCATGACGGAACCTCCTGGAGCGCTTTCGACTGCTCGAACTCACCTCTGCCCACCAATAACTTGGGTTGCCTGACGATCGACCACCAAGGCGACCTTTGGATGAGCTTGCACGATTTTCAGGGAGGCACATCCGCCCTGGCGAAAAAAAGCGGGGATAACTGGACTTTCATGTACAGCACGGAATACTCCTACCTCCGCAATCCTCATGAGCTGGCCTTCAGCCCGGATGGAACCATGTGGTTTAGGGACAACTACTTCGGAGGTATCGTCAGTTTTGACGGAACCAATTGGACACGATACCACCTCATTTTCCAAAACCTGCCCGAAGGTACGCTCAACCTCCTCAGACTCGACGGCAACGGCATACCCTGGATTACCATCTCCAGTCAGGACTACCAGACCCGCGTTTACCGGCTGGAGCAGGGAGCCTGGACAGAAAAGGCAGTGCTTCTGCCTGGTGTGTTAGACATGGCCTTTGACGGAGTGAACAATGCCTGGCTGGCAACCACTGGCGGCTTGGTTTATCTGGGAGACAGCACCGAAATCTATAACACCCAGAACTCCGGCCTGACGAACAATCAAGTCCAATGCTTGGCCATAGGAGCGGACAGGAAACTCTGGATAGGCACCTCATCCGGCCTTTGCAGCTATCTGAACGGCGTTTGGGAAGCTTGGGACATCTCGCACGGAAACCATCCCTTCCGCTGTTTTTTGGATCTGGTCGCCGCTCCGGACGGACGCGTTTGGGGAGCCACCCAAAACACCGGCCTGGTCTGTTTCGACGGCACTGAATTCAGTGCATTTATGGAGAATAATTCGCCCCTGACATACAATAGGATCAAAGAGCTCGAGCTGGATCCACAGGGCAACCTGTGGATGGACAGCCTTGGACAAGGCATCATCCGCTTCCATCCCTCCACCACATCAGCAAATGACCCCGCGCAGGTGCCGCCGCAACTGCCCTGCCTCAGCAACTTCCCCAACCCCTTCAATCCCTCCACCACCATCAGGTTCACCCTGCCCGAAAGCGGCCCTACCAGCCTGGGCATCTACAACCTCCGGGGTCAGCTTGTGCGTGAACTCTGCTCCTCCAACCTGAAGGACGGTGAACACAGCTATGTTTGGGATGGCCGGGACAGCCGGGGCAACGAAGTTTCCAGCGGCGTCTATTTCGCCCGCCTGAAAACAGGGACGAACAGCCGCAGCCACAAGCTGCTGCTGATGAAATGACAGAAATCCAGCCCCTTCCCGGGCTGGCCTCAAGATAATTGTTGACAGGGATTCCGACCTCAGTAAGTATTGGTTTTGGAACCAAATTCTGAATTCCCAAGGAGGAGAGATGACCAAGAAACTTTTGCTCCTGCTGGTGGTCGCGGTGCTGCTCAGCTTCAGCCTGGCCAAGAGCCAGGAGACCGGAACCATCAGGGGAAGGGTTAGCAGCCACGATGGCAAGCCCCTTGCCAATGTGAAGATCGAATGCTATCTGGACTATCAGCGGGTGGCGGTGGTGAGTTCGGATTCGCAAGGCAAATTCGTTGCCCGCGGCCTCATCCCCGGCAAATACCTTGTCAATGCTTCGCTGGAAGGCTATGAGCTCTGGAAAGGTGATAATATCCACGTCAAGACGGGCCGCACAGCCATCCTGAACATCAGCCTCAAACCGGGGATCCTGGTGCCCGAAACGGTGGTGGAGCCGGAGATAGTGGAGCTGCAATCAGGCGTGACCAAAGTGGGCGAAATCCATACCCGCGGCGGACGGACCGGCGAGGTCCACATGTCCTTAATGGATATGGGTGACGGCAGCTACAGCTTGGCCCCGCTACCCGGCCAGTATCCCCCGGACTGGAACACAGAGAATTACGCCTCCATCACCCCAAACATATTCCACAGCCCGCTAGCGGACCCACTCTCCACCTTCTCCATCGACGTGGATACAGCCACCTACAGCAATGTGCGCCGCCAGCTCAACCAGGGCCGGCTGCCCACCCCTAACACCGTCAGGACGGAGGAGATCCTGAACTATTTCAACTACGACTATCCCCAGCCCCAGGGCGAAACGCCTTTCTCCATCTACACTGAAATGGGCATCTGTCCCTGGAACCAGAAGCGCAACCTGGTGCACATCGGCCTCCAGGGCAAAAAGATCGACATGAGCAAAGCCCCGGCCAATAACCTTGTCTTCCTGCTGGATGTTTCCGGCTCCATGGACCACCCAAACAAGCTTCCGCTGGTTAAAAAATCCATGGAACTGCTTTTGGAAAACCTGCGGCCCCAAGACAGGGTCGCCATCGTGGTCTATGCCGGAGCGGCAGGTTTGGTACTGCCATCCACTTCCGGAGAGGAAAAGGCCAAAATCTCCGCCGCAATGAACAACCTTGAGGCCGGCGGCTCCACTGCCGGCGGAGCGGGCATCAAGCTTGCCTACAAGACCGCCGTGGAAAACCTCATCCCCGGAGGAAACAACCGCATCATCCTCTGCACCGACGGCGATTTCAACATCGGCGTCTCCTCCAACGCCGATATGACCAAACTCATTGAAGAGAACCGCAACAAGGGCGTTTTCCTCACCGTGCTCGGCTTCGGCATGGGCAATTACAAAGACGACCGCCTCGAGCTTCTGGCCGACAAGGGCAACGGCAACTACGCCTACATCGATGACATCATGGAAGCCAAAAAGGTGTTGGTGAACGAACTTGGCGCCACCCTCTACACCATCGCCAAGGACGTGAAGATCCAGGTGGAATTCAACCCCGCCCACGTGAAATATTACCGCCTTATCGGCTATGAGAACCGTCTGCTGCACGATGAGGACTTCAAGGATGACACAAAGGACGCCGGAGAACTGGGCGCCGGACATTCCGTGACGGCCATCTATGAGATCGTGCCCGCCAATTCCAAGGAAGAGATACCCGTCCCCGACTCCCTCAAATACCAAACCACCACCATCACCGAGGAATCGCGCAACTCGCCCGAGGTCATGACCGTGAAACTGCGCTACAAACTGCCCGACGGCGATACCTCCATCCCCCTGGAAACCCCAGTTTACAACAAAACCCTGGGCCTGAAAGACGTTTCCCACACTTTTGGCTTCTCAGCCGCCGCGGTGGGATATGCCATGATGCTGCAAAACAGCGAACACAAGGCCGCCCTGACCTGGGATATGGTGCGCGCCCTCGCAACTGAGAACCTCGGCGCCGACACAGACGGCTACAGGAAGGAATTCCTCACCCTCATCGACAAAGCCCAAACCCTCATGGAAAAATCCCAAAAGATCATGGAAGAGAACAGACCCGACTGACCTTCCACTCCTATAACACGCCTTTGGCGTGAACCGGCGAGGCCGATCAGGTCTCGCCTTTTTTGTGTCTTTATCTGGAACTGGTTGTGGGAAAGGGGGTGACCGGAATCAGGCGGTTCTCAATCCAGGGAGCGGTAGTGGTCGCGGAATTTCTGCAAATCGGCCCAGGCGGGGCGTTTCCAGTGTGTATTGCGCAGCAGAGCGGCTGGGTGGTAGGTCACGTAGCTGGGGATGCCCTGGAAAGTATGCACGAAGCCGCGGAGCTTTTCCAGGGTGAGATTGCTGTTCAGGAGGGTTTGAGCGGCCACGCGGCCCAGCATGAGGATGATGCGCGGCTGGATGGTTTCTATCTGCTCAAGCAGCAAAGGCATGCAGGCGGCGCGTTCCGCCGGCCCGGGATCGCGGTTGTTGGGAGGGCGGCACTTGAGGATGTTGCAGATATAGACGTCCTCCCGCTTCAGTTCGATGGCCCGGAGCATGTCGCTCAACAGTTTGCCGGCATCTCCAACAAAGGGGCGGCCGGTGCGGTCTTCCTCGGCTCCGGGTGCTTCGCCGATCAGCATGGCGCGGGCGCGGGGGTTGCCCTCTCCGTAAACAAAATGGTTCCTGGTGGCGCCCAGAGGGCAGTTCTGACAGTTGGAGTGGAGCTGGCGCAGGCTTTCCAGGTCGGGCCCGTCCTCACCGGCAGCAGGGGCGGGGCGGTAGATTTCCGTCACTCCAAGGTTGCGCAGCAGTTCAAGGTGTTGCAGCAGGGCGCGGGACATCGGGACGGCTTATTCTTCTTCGTCGTCTTCGTCGTCGGAATAGCGGTCGAGGTTGTCGTGCATCAGTTCTTCGATGTGTTTCTCGGAATCGTCGAAGGTCTCTTCGCCCATGTCGGCTTCATCATCGGCGAAAGGCGATGCCATTTTGGCCATCATTTCGTTCGCCTCCTCGATCTCGGCAAAGTAATCTGGCACTTCGTTCGATGACACGTGTTCCATAGCCAGCACTGATATCTTTTTGGAAAACTTCTGGCGCACGAACACGGGAAGCTGGGTTAGCCTCTGCGCTTCCAGTTTGGAGAGCAGGCAGAAAAGGTAGTTGAGGTCTGTTTTCTCCAGAAAGGATTCGATGTTTTTATCGATCATGTTTTTCTCCTTGTTCAAGGAAGCCGGCGATCGGCTCCCGGTAGCGGCTGACGCTGTTTTCCTCGGCCCTAATGATGGCGATGACGTCGGCCACGGCATCGGACAGCCGGTCGTTCACCACCAGATAGTCGTAAGCAGGGATGAATTCCAGCTCCTGGCGGGCGATGGTCAGGCGTTTGGCGATTTCCCTGGGCGAATCTGTGGAGCGCTCTGTGAGGCGCTGGCGCAAAATCTCCATCGAGGGCGGCACGATGAAGATCTTCACGTAGGGAATCGTGGTGGCGCTGATCTGGGCGGCGCCCTGGACGTCGATGTCCAGGATCACGTGGCGTCCCGCGGCCAGCCGACTTTGGATGAAGCTGACGGAGGTGCCGTACCAGTTTCCGAAGACGCTGGCACTCTCCAGAAAATCCCCTTCCTCCTGGCGGGCCAGAAAGCTTTGCTCATCCACAAAGTGGTAGTGCTCGCCATCCTTTTCCTGGCCCCGGGGAGGCCTGGTAGTGTAGGAAACGGAGTAGTCGATGCCCGGATGGGCTTTCAGCACTTCTCTCAGGATGGAGCTCTTGCCTCCTCCGGAAGGGGCGGAGAGGATGATGAGGAAATTCTTGTTTTTGGTGATCACGGCCTGGCCGGGGTCAGCCCTCAATGAGTCTTTTATATTCTATGGGAGTGAGCAGATTGGCCAGTTCTTCTTCGTTGTTCATGCGCACCCGGTAGAGCCAGCCTTCTTCATAGGGAGATTGGTTGATGATTTCGGGGTTGTCCTCGGCTTCCTGGTTTTTGTTTTCCAAAACTCCGCTCACCGGGCTGATGAGGTCCTCGGCGGATTTCACGGCTTCGATGGTGCCGCAGGGCTCTCCGGCGGAAACCTTTGCCCCGGCGTCGGGCAGTTCCAAAAAGACGATATCCCCCAGTTCATGCTGGGCAAAATCTGTGATGCCAATGGTGGCGATGCCGTCTTTGACGCTCACCCATTCGTGGCTCTCGGTGTAGTATAGTTCATCGGGTACAAGCATTGTATCCTCCTGTATTTGTGCTTTGAAAGCTGTTCCACGCCAAATCCCAGTATGGCGTTTTTGTGTCAAGCACAAGTTTGCCCGCTCGGGCTGCCATTAATTTACTGATCAGGGCTTGGGCGAATCCCATTTTTTCCGGCGGGGATTTTCCGCTTGACCAAAATTGTCGCCGCCGCCTGAATGGCGCAACTCCCTGTCCGAGGATAGATATGACTACAAACACAGCCAGCAAGAGGATCCTGGCGGTCCACGACCTTTCCAGCTTCGGCCACACTTCGCTGATGGCCTTCATCCCCATCATGTACCGGCTGGGGATCAGGGTTTGCGCCCTGCCCACGGCCATCCTTTCCGCCAATACGGATTTCCCAAACCCGCTCTGGATCGACTTCAGCGGCCAAATTGAGCCCTTCTCGGATCACTGGGAGGCGCTGGAACTGCGTTTCGGCGCCATCAGCACCGGTTTCCTGGCTTCGGCCGAACAGGCGGAACTGGTGGGCAAAGCCATCGACCGGCTGAAGCAGCCCGGAACCCTGGTGGCTGTGGATCCCGTGATGGGCGACCAGGGCAGCCTTTACTCCTGTTTCGGCCCTCCCCTCGTGGATGCCATGCGCCGCCTGGTGGCAAAAGCGGAACTCATCACCCCGAATTTCACCGAAGCCGCGCTGCTGGCCGGGGCCGACCCCACTCCACGGGCAGAGCCGGATGAGGTGAGGCGCTGGTGCCAGGCCATTGCCGCTTCTGGGCCGGAACAAATCGTGGTGACCTCCGTTCCCACCGCCGACCCCAGTCAACTTGAAGTGCTGCATTACAACGCTCCCGAGGACAGCCTCAGCCGCCTTCCCTTCGCCGTGAGCCCAGGCCACAAACCTGGGGCGGGCGACTGCTTTGCCGCGCTGCTCCTGGCCGGACTGGTGAACGGGCATTCCCTGCCTACTTCTCTCAAGGCAACGGTGAGGATCATGAGCCGCGCCATCCTGGAAGAGCTTCCCCCCGGCGCCGACTGGAGGGAGGGCATTGCCATGGAAAACATGATACAGTGGGACCTTCAGGCTTATTATAGGGAGTAAAAGTGAAAACCATCATCCTCCTCACCATTTCCAATATCTTCATGACTTTCGCCTGGTATGGCCACCTCAAATACAAGAACACCCCGCTCTTCACTGTGATCCTCATCTCCTGGGGTATAGCTTTCTTCGAGTATTGCTTCCAAGTGCCGGCCAACCGCATCGGGCACGGGGTCTTCAACGCCTACCAGCTGAAAACTATCCAGGAGGTCATCACCCTGCTGGTTTTCAGCGTCTTTTCCGTGCTTTACCTCAAGGAGGAATTCCGTTGGAACTATCTGGTGGGCTTCCTGTTCCTCATTGGGGCGGTGTTTTTCATTTTCAAGAAGTGGTGAGCCGCCGTCACTTCAGGCCGCGGTAGATATCCCTGATCTGTTCTGCGCTTACCTCGATGGGGTTGTTCGCCATGTTGCGGCTGGCCAAAACCTCGCCCACGCTCTTTTTTATGAAGGCGTCGTCCAGCTCCAGTTTCCTGCCGAAAGGAAGTTTCCCCAGCCAGGCCTCGAAATCTTTTCGGCTACCGCCCAAAGCCCTGAAGAGGGCGTTCAGTTCCGCTTCCAGGGCGGGATAATAGAGCTCCAGAACCTGGCGCATAACCATGGCGTTGCTCTGTCCGTGGGGCAGGCCAAACGCTGTGGTGAGCGGATAACCAAGCGAATGCTGCAGGGTGGTGCTGGTCTGGGCGATGACGATGCCTCCGTAGAGCGAGGCCCTCATCAGTTCCGTTCTTCCGGGCAGGCCGTCCGGATTGTCCAGAACGGCTTGCAGATTGTCCCTGATGGCTTTGGCGCCGCTGTGGATGAGGGGGTAAAGCAGGGGGTCGCGCTTGTTTGAATAAATGCCTTCCAGCAGGTGGGAAAGTGCGTCCAGGGCGGTGTTGAGGGTAACGGCCGGGTTCAGGCTTAGCGTGTGGCGCGGATCGCAAACCGCCAGCCGGGGAAAGGCCAGATCGTGCCCAAAGCCAGCTTTGATGCCGCTGAGGGGGTCGGTGAGCACGGAATACTGCGTCACCTCCGTCCCGGTTCCGGAAGTGGTGGGAATGGCCACCAGGGGCAGGGCTGCCCTGAATTTGCCTGTCTGGTAGATTTCGTCGCGCCCCAGGGAATTCGCCGCCGCCAGAGAAATGGCTTTCGCCGCGTCGATGGGGCTGCCGCCGCCGATGCTTATCAGAAAGTCGCAGCCGCTTTCCCGCAGCAGCCTGGCCCCCGCCAGAACGGTATCCAGGCTGGGGTTTTCCTCCACCTGGTCAAAAAGTTCCCAAGCCAGACCGGCCCTGTCCAATACCAGGCTGAGCTCGTCCAAAGCGCCGCTGAGTCTGGCGCTGGAACGCCCCGTGACAACTAGGGGTCGGCTACCCAGGCTCAAAAGCTGGTCCGCCGCTTTCAGCAGGGCGCCCTCGCCGAAAAAGATTCGTGTGGGAAGATGGATCATAATGTGTACCTCGCTGTGGCGTTTCTAAGCTTTCGCGCCTTTGCTGTCAAGGTAATTCTGGCAGCAATCCCAAAAAAGGCTCTCTTTCCAAATCAGGCGGGTGATCCGGCTACTCTAGCCCGGAGGGCGACAGAAATCAAAACGCGTGGTTCTGTCGCCCTTCGGTCTTACTTACCATCCGTATTGAAACAGGGCCTGAAAAACATATTGCCGGCATTGGTCTGGATTTTGCTCAATATATTTGACAACTGAGGGAGGTTACAAATGACAACATTTCCCCGGGCAGGTTCTGAAGGAACGCTGATCTATCCGGTGTTTCTGGGTATGCGCGGCTGTCCGGGCAGATGTGTGTACTGCGACCAGGACAAGCTTGCCGGTAGCGGGGATTTCGACCCGGAGCAAGCGATGGAGGGGGTGCGTAAGTTTGTGGAGCGCCATCGGGGCCGGGCCAAGCAGGTGGCCTTTTACGGAGGCACTTTCACCGCCTGGGAAGAGCATTTTAGAGAAGGGCTGCTGCGCGCGGTGATGGCGGTTTGTGACGTCTCCACCAGTTTCCGGATTTCCACCCATCCCCTTTATGTGAGCGACGAAATCCTGGCCCACTGCAAGCGGTGGAATATCCGCACCATCGAACTGGGGGTGCAGGATTTTAACGATGTCGTGCTGGCTGCTTCCGGCCGGGGCTACAGCGGCAGGGAGGCCCTGGAAGCCGCGCTCAGGGTGAAAAACCAGAATTTTGAACTGGGCGTGCAACTGATGCCCGGCCTGCCGGGATGGACGGAAGCCAGCCTGTCAGAGAACCGGAAAGCCCTCGAAGAACTGAGGCCCCACCTCCTGCGGCTCTATCCTCTCATCGTGATCCGCGGCACCGCTTTGGAAAAGCTTTACAATTCCGGCGCTTACCTTCCCCTCAGCCTGGAAGAGGCCGTCAGCCAGTGCGCGGATTACCATCCCGTGGCCGAGTCAGCCGGGATTCGCATCATCAAAGAGGGGATTCCCTCGAACATCGACCCGGCCGAAATTGCCGGAGGACCCTGGCATCCCGCCTTCGGCGAACTGGTGAAGGCGGAACTGGTGGCCAGGAAAGTGCTGGCTATCGACCCGCAGGAGCAGGCGGTTAATATCAGCCGCGACGAAATCCGACTTCTCAAAGCCCACGGCGGGGCAGCCCTGAAAAAAATCCAGGATTGGTTTGAAACGCGCTCCTGAACTGGCTTTGGGAACCCGCCGCGACAAGACGCGAATAATTCTTTTTGGCATATCCCAAAAAACGCTTATACTGTCTATACCCTACAGACCCTACATAGAATGCCCTCCGAAACGTGGGAACACCGCCCGGTGATTCCCACGTTTTTCTTTGTGCCAGATTGATCACGGCGCCGGCTTGCCCGGCAAAGTGTATCCCTAACGAGAACCCTGCCAATAACATGCCTGCCCGCCCCAATGTCCAGTCAGCTACACCCTTAGCGCCCTATTACATCCCTCTCCCTTGCCTCCCGCACAATGCCCGCACTTGATACGAGTATTGGGCGGGTGGCGCTTCCGGAACACAGGAAAGGGCCTTAACGGCCAGACCACACGCTGGCGTCGAGCGAGGAACAAGCATCGACGTCAGCAATGAATGACTCTTCCATTACTTCCTATCATCCATGCTCACAACGTCCGCTGTACGCCAGGCTCCAAGGAAAAAGGCGCTTCGGTGACCGCCGCTACTTATGCAATCTGCGTGAGTCCTCCATTTTCCCTATCACACTCACATACCATTCACTTCCCATTGACTTTCCAACGGCCCAATGGGAACTTAAGAGGAAGTGGTAAAGAGGCGGATGCGAAAGGGCAAATGGAGTAACAAACGGCATAAGGATTCTGAGATATATGGGCGCTTGTTTGCCTTTACCCATCACTATTACCCGAGTTTGGTTCAATGGGATAAGGTTATTGTGCTTGACACGTTTTATCATACTGCGTTAATGTGTCCCCGCATAAAAATAAGGTCTTCGGGAGGAAAAATGAAGACGATTCAAAACTTGTTTTTGGCTCTTGTGCTGCTCTGCGGAGCGGCGGTTTTAAGTGCGCAGACGCCCGATTGGAGTTGGGCGGTTGGCGCGGGAGGAACTGACATGGATAGTGGCTTATCCATAGCCACCGACAGCCAGGGCAACCAGTATGTCACCGGTGGTTTTGCAGACACCGCCACTTTCGGAAGCCATACACTGACGGCAAGTGGAGGCAACGATATCTTCGTCGCCAAGCTGGACCCATCTGGCAACTGGATCTGGGCTGTAAAAGCGGGAGGAATAGGATATGATAGGGGAAATAATATCACCCTGGATGGCACAGGTAACGCCTACGTGACCGGGTATTTTGCAGACACAGCCACTTTCGGAAGCCATACACTGACGGCAGGCGGAAGTACTTATAATACCAATATCTTTGTCGCCAAGCTGGACCCCGATGGCAACTGGCTCCAGGCTGTCCAAGCGGAAGGGGCATCCAGTGGATCTGGAACGGACATAGTCCTGGATATCGCGGGCAATGCTTACGTGACCGGTACTTTTTATGGCACAGCCACTTTTGGCAGTCACACACTGACAGCAGATGGCTCTGGGTATGGCGATATCTTTGTCGCCAAGCTGAATGCCTCCGGCAACTGGCTCTGGGCTGTCAAAGCAGGAGGGACAGGAGGTGACGAGGGACGTGGCATCGCCCTGGATGGAGCGGATAACACCTATGTGACCGGGCGTTTTAGAGGCACAGCCACTTTCGGAAACTATACCTTTACGGCAACCGGACTTGATGATTTATTCGTTGCCAAGCTTAATCCCTCTGGCAACTGGATCTGGGCTGTCCGTGCAGGAGCGTCAGACGACGAACATGTAATGGGAAATGGAATCGCCGTGGATGGAGCGGGTAATGCCTATGTGACTGGGAAGTTTGGAGGTACAACCACTTTCGGCAGCCATACACTGACAGCAGACGGTCTAAATATCTTTGCAACCAAACTGGACCCCTCTGGCAACTGGATCTGGGCTGTCAAAGCGGGAGGGACAGGATGGGACCTGGGAAATGGCATCGCCGTGGATGGAGCAGGAAACGCCTGGGTGACCGGATGTTTTGAAGGCATAGCCACTTTCGGAAGCCATATCCTTACAGCAAGCGGTGGCGAATGGGATACAGATGTATTTGCCGCCAAGCTGGACCCCTCCGGCAACTGGATTTGGGCTGTCAAGGCGGGAGGGACAGAATGGGACCGGGGAAATGGCATCGCTGTGGATGGAGCGGGAAACACCTATTTGACAGGAGAGTTTCAAGACACAGCCACTTTCGGAAGCCATACCCTGACATCAAACGGATTCTATGATATCTTTGTCGTCAGGATCGGCGCTACTACGAGTGCAGGAATCCCCATAGCTCCGGAAAACCTGAGCATTAGCACAAACGGCACGGATATCCTGCTGGATTGGGATGACGTTACAGTAGATACAGCAGGTAATCAGGTGAGTGTGGACCACTATCTGGTCTATTATTGCTCCACCGGTCCTGAAGGACCCTTCACGATATTTGGTGAGGATAGCTCAATCACACAACCGCAGTGGACACATAGCGGCGCGGCCTCGCTTTCGCCTGGCTTTTACTACGTTACGGCGGTAGTTGCTGACTGAGAGGACACGTATAGATAACCTGTGAGCGACCAGCCGGTATCGTCAGGCTGAAGCAAGATAGTCCTCCTTGCTCATCACTGTTTCCCGGGTTTAGTTCAAAGGAAAAGGTTCTTGTGCTTGATACATTTTGCAATACCACGTCAATGTGTCCCCCTTAATAAAAAAAGGTCTTCGGGAGGAAAAATGAAGACGGTTCCAAGCTTTTTTTTATATTTTGTCCTGCTCTGTGGAGCGACTGTTTTGACAGCACAGGCACCACAATGGCTGTGGGCGGTTGGCGCGGGAGGGACAGGCGGGGATGCAGGCGAATCCATAGAAATTGACAGCCAGGGCAACCAGTATGTTACCGGGTATTTTTCTGACACCGTCACTTTCGGCAGTCAGACCCTGTCGTCAAATGGAGACTTAGATATCTTTGTCGCCAAGCTGGACCCCTCCGGCAACTGGCTCTGGGCAGCCCAAGCTGGAGGAACAGACCGTGACTGTGGTTTTGACATCTCTCTGGATAGCGCGGGTAATGCCTATGTGGTCGGGTATTTTAAATACGCAGCCACTTTCGGCAGCCATACACTGACGGCCAATGGCTATTGGAGCAGCGATATCTTTGTTGCCAAGCTAGATCCAAACGGCAACTGGATCTGGGCGGTTAATGCGGGAGGAACAGAATATGACGTGGGTTTTGGCATCGCTCTGGATGGTGCGGGAAACGCATGGGTGACCGGATATTTTGGAGGCACAGCGACTTTTGGAAACGTTACACTGACGACAAACGGATACTATGATATCTTCGTCGCCAAGCTTGACTCTTCAGGCAACTGGCTCTGGGCGGTCAAAGCCGGAGGAACAGAAAGTGACGAGGGAACTAACATCATTGTGGATGGCATGGGTAACGCCTGGGTGACCGGGATGTTTAAAGAAACCACCACTTTCGGCAGCCATACCCTGACAGCAAGTGGACAATTTGACAGTTTCGTCGCCAAGCTTGACTCTTCAGGCAACTGGCTCTGGGCGGTCAAAGCCGGAGGAACAGAAAGTGACGAGGGAAATGGCATTGCCGTGGATGGTGTGGGAAACGCATATGTGACCGGGTATTTTGGAGACACAACCACTTTTGGTAGTCAGACACTAACCTCAAGCGGAAGCGACGATATCTTTGTTGCCAAGCTTGACTCTTCCGGCAACTGGATCTGGGCGGTCCAGGCTGGAGGAATAAGCATTGACAGAGGATATGATATAGTCGTGGATGGCGAGGGTAACGCTTGGGTGACCGGGCATTTTTATGGTACCGCCACTTTTGGCAGCCATACCCTGACTGCAAGTGGAGGGGCATATGACGGAGATATGTTCGCCGCTAAGCTGGACCCCTCCGGCAACTGGATCTGGGCTGCCCAAGCTGGAGGGATAAGCAATCAAGGGGGGAATGGCATTGTCGTCGATGGCGCTGGAAACACATACGTGACCGGGTATTTTGGAGGGACAACCAATTTCGGCAGCCAGACAGTAACCTCAAGCGGAGGTAACGATATCTTTGTCGCCAAGTTGGGAAACGTCACATCGATAGAAGATGTTCTGGCGCCGGAAGCAGTAGCCAGACTGCATGACGCCTGGCCCAATCCCCTGAACAGGGGCGCCTGCGCGCTGATCAAGGCGGACATTACTGAGCGGTCGAAAGGCATCCTGAGCATCTTTAACCTGCGCGGGCAAAGCGTAGCCCGCTATGAACTCGGCCCCGGTACGCACCAGATATCCTTAAGCGGTGAAAAGCTTCCCGCGGGGGTCTATCTTTACAGCCTGCAATGCGGGGCATTCAGGGAAACCAAGAAACTGGTGTTGCTGAAATAGTGTGGGGGTGTCCACAAGTTACGCGAATTTGGGAAGAGAGAAAAGGAGAAATAGTTGGCGGAGAGGCTGGCGTCGAGCGAGGAACAAGCATCGACGTCAGCAATGAATGACTCTTCCATTACTTCCTATCATCCATGCTCACAACGTCCGCTGGACGCCAGGCTACAGACTGAAAGGCGGAACCAGCCTCGATATCTTTGCCTGCATAGGCCGGTTTGAAAGATAATTCACCCCAGGCGAGGAAAAAGCTTGACAACAGATCAGGATGCAGAGAAGAGTATCTTCGAAGCAAATAATACAAATCTGCCCGCCAAGGCGGAAAGGATGGTGAACCGATGAAAAAAGTACTGATTCTTTTCTTGGGCGCGATGCTACTTCTGGGCGCCTGTGACATCAATATGAAACCGCGGTTGCCTGGTTGGGACGTGGACCTGACGCTTCCGCTGCTTAACGAGCGTTTCCTGGTTTCCGAGCTGGTGGACAGCGTAAACGTTGTGGTGGGGACCAATGACATCCTCACCATCACCACGACTGGAGAGGCCTCCACCCCGGAATTCGGCATGGTTACCTTCAACCCGAACAGCTCCGAGGATAATCTGAACCTCCAATCCGGAGTCAACCCTGAAATAGCCCTTTCCCTCGCCGACCCCACCGGAGCGGTGGCCATTTCCTATGGTCATATGGCAAGCGGCAGGCTGGAATTCTTCATTGACCTCATCGACCCGGCGCAAACCACGGTTTTGGTCACCCTGCCGGATGTTACCATGCCGGATGGGACACCCATGATCATCTCGAGCAATGACAACCCGAACTGGCGCTCCGTGGACCTTAGCGGCTACAGACTGGGGGTGCAGAATTCCGGCACCGTGGTGGAATACCTGCGCATCAACATGCAGGTGCAATCCAACCAACCACACATGACGCCCGTCGGAACCTGCGGCTACCGCCTGAACAGCAATATCAGCAGCGACTATTTTGAGGGCTACCTCTACAATTACGAGCGCGCTGTGGACGGGACCTATGCCACCATCGACATCGATTATCCTGAGGATTTCGACCAGGCGGTGGGACTCCAGGAAGCGATAATCTATCTGCACCTCAACAACGAGTTCGGCTTTTCCGCCACTTTCCACGGCCAGGTCCACTCAGTAAACGAAAAAACCGGCGAGGAGCGCTGGGTGAACGTTTTGGATGACAACGGGCAACCCTTTGAGGTTGAAGCCGCCACCCAGGAAGGTCCTTCCATCACAGAACTGAGCTTCACCAACGGCATCAGCGAGGTGATGCAGATCATGCCCAACCGGGTGGAACTGGTGAACGGATACCTGCTTATCAACGGCGGCTCCGGCGGGGTGCCCGGTTTCGTGAGCTCAACCAACCGCCTGCATTGCACTTACCAGGTTGATATGCCCTGCCACTTCATCGTGCACGAACACGTTTTCACGATGCAGCGGCCGTCTGAAGTAACGGTTTCCGCCGAAACTCAGAACCAAATTCAGAACCGGTTGCTTGACGCAGCCCTGACCCTGGAAGTGGTGAACCGCATCCCCCTGGGCGCCACCGCCACCCTCTATGTGGGCAACACCGAACAGATCGATCCCACCGACCCCGGCAGCTACTGCTTTTCCAAACAGCTTACCTTGCAACCATCCGGATATGTGGGCCCGGATGTGGATGCCAATGGAGCGCAGATCATCCAGCTAACCCTTAACGAAACCGAGCTTCAGGTTTTCGGCAATCCCCGGGTTTACGTGCTGGCCTCGATGAGCCTGCAAGAAAGCCTGGTTCCGGTGACCATCTACGCTTCACCGGCGGATTACATCCAAATCAGGGGAATGCTCACCGCGAAGGTTAAGGTTTCTGGGGACCTGCCGTGAAACGAATACCTCTGCTCGCGGCCCTGATCGCGCTTTGCGCCTTGTTGCCGGCCACCACCTTCACCTCCAGGTCACTGCTATTTTCCGACAGCTATATGCTCCGGGCGCGGGGCTGCGACGCCAACTACTGGAACCCAGCCCTGCTCAGCAAGGAAGTCGGCGATATCTGGCTTTCCGGGCTGAACACGGGCATCTTTATCGGAAACAATTCCTTCGACCTGGACCTCTACAACTTCGTCACCCGCGAGGAATACCTTGAAGACGAGGACAAACAGCGGATCCTGGACGCCATCGACGAAAGGGTCGCCAGCGGCGTGGGCGGGCAGGTTTCCCTCTTCGGTTTCACGATGGGCAACGTGGCGCTCAGCAGCTCCGTGCGTGTGGGCGCCAAAGCCGCGTTCGACAAAAAGTATCTGGAATTGCTGCTCTACGGCAACGGCGACGGCAGCCAGGTCTTCGAATTCACACGGGATGACAATCACGTGGAGGCGCTCAGCTATCTGGACCTGACCGTGGGGATGGGCGACATCCGGATTCCCTTGCCCGAAAACATTCCGGATATCGACTTTGGCTTTGCCGTGAGCGCCCTGGCCGGAATCGGAAACACCACCACCACACACTTTGAAGGCCTCCTCTCCTCCAATCTGGACGGACTCACCATCCACCAGGACCTCACCCAACTGGCCGGCGCCGGAGGCTATGGCGCCAAGGGGCTGATCGGTCTCCACTGCGAGCCGGTGAAAAACCTCAGCGTGGGTTTGACCCTGGACAACATCCCCGGCTTCATCAGATGGGGACTGGTAAGGGAGGAATTCAACCTTCATTTCGCGGCGGACAGCCTCTACGCGCTGGACCTGCTGGATGAAGAAGCCGAAGCCCATTACACCTCCTCTTTCGAACAGACGAAGGCCGATCCTTTCAACACCGTTTTCCCCATGGAAATGCGCCTTGCCGCAATGTACAAAACCAAGCAGGTCTCCCTTTCCGCAGACTACATCCAGGGTTTTGGCGATTCCCCAGAGATCAGCCGCCAGGGCCGCATCGCCCTTGGCGCGGAACTGCGCCCCATACCCGTCCTGTCCTTCTTCCTGGGTTACGGTTCACCCAATGATTCATACCCCTGGCGCACTTCCTTTGGCATCGGGCTGAACTTCAAAGGCTTGGAGTTCGGCTTCGGAATCCAGTCCATCGAACATTTTTATCCGGGATATTCCTCCAAGGGGCTGGCGTTTGGAACCTATGTCAACATAAGGACCTGAACCTGACCTACGCCGTCATCATCCTGGTGGCCTTGTTGCTGGCGGGCTACTACTACTGGCGCACCCGGCCCGAGCTGGAGCGCGGCCAGCGCTGGCTGCTCTTTCTGCTCCGCTTCGTGAGCCTGTCCGTGCTGCTGCTGTTGCTGTTGAGCCCTATCCTCTATTACATCCGTTCACTCAAAGAGAAACAGCAAATCCTGGTGCTCACCGACACCTCCGCCAGCATGGACCTCAGCGGCCCGGCTTCCGGCGCCAAAAAGAACTGGCTGAAGGGCCCAGGCAAAGAGCTGGCAGATAAATTCGCCGCTGCCGGCTACGAGCTGCACCATTACGATTTCGCTACCGGGCTGGAACTAGACAAAGACAACACCCTGCTGGCTCCGGCACTGGCGGAACTGGCCAAAAAGCACGATTTCAGCCGGGTGAAAGGAGTGGTGCTGCTCTCGGATGGATGGCTGCGCGACGCTTCTCTGCAGCAGGTAAAGCAGCTCGGATGCCCTTTTTACGCCATCACGGACACCACGACAGCCAAGAAAGCCGATTTGAGCGTAGTTCGCGCCATCACCAACCGCCAGGCTTACCGCAACGAGCCCACCCTCATCCGGGCCGAGGTTAATTCCGCCAACTACAACGGCCCCGCCACCGTGAAGCTCTGGCAGGGGAATTCTCTGCTCGGCAGCCAAAGCGTGCAATTGAAAAGCGGGGTTACCGCTAACGTTGATTTCACCCACCGCTTCCCCAAAACCGGCTTTTTCCCCTTCCGGGTGGAGGTCTCCGCCCCCGGCCTGGGCGAACGCTCACAAAACAACAACAACTGGCCCGGCGCCATCGAGGTGCTAAACGACAAACAGCGCGTGGTGGTGCTCTCCGACAGCCCCGCCTGGGACAACAAGTTTACCCTGGACGCCATCAGCGCCAATCCCCGCTGGGAAGCCTCGCATTACCGGATTCGGGACGGCCAGGCCTATTCCGGTGAAGCCGCCGCCGGAAGCCTGCCCGTGGAAAACCTCGCCGCGCTGGTCCTGATCAACCAAGGCGGCCTCCAACTGACTGGAAACCTGCTCAGTTACGTGACTTCCGCCCACAAACGCGGCGTGGGCATCCTCTGGCAGGGCCTGCCTCTGCCTGAACTGGCCTCGGTTCTGCCCCTGCAGAGATCCAACATCACCGCTTCCTACCAGGGGTTTCTCTCCCCCACCCCCGCCTCCGCCAAATACCCCATGCTCAGTTTCGACGCCGCGGAACTGAAAAATGTTCCACCCCTTGACTATTACTATGTGACGGCTTCCCGCGGAGCGGAGGTGCTGGGCAGCATAGACAACGCCCAAAACTCCCCCGCCATCGCCGTCGGGACCACAGGCAACGGCAAAACACTGGCCCTGGCCTTCCTCAACCTCTGGAAATGGCAGCTCCAGAGCGCGGGCGGCGGCTACCAGAAATTGCTGACCAACTCCATCACCTGGCTGGCAAACACCTCGCCCAGCGGCTACGAGGCCATCTATAACGGCAGCTATTTCCTGGGGGAGGAAATCAACTTGCGTCTCCGTGCCCAGGACGACATCCGCGCCCTACGCCTCGACCTAAATCCCCAGCTTACCATCACCGACGCCTCCGGCAAGGAGGTCTTCCGCGATTACCTAACCCAAAGCGAAGGTGAGTATTCCGCCCGCTTCAGCCTGGACAAAGCCGGCGCCTACAGCTTCCAGATCGCGGACAAAGTGAGTGGGGAAAAGAGCGGCGGGCGCTTCAATATAGCTGATTCCTCCATCGAATCCCGCGATTTCGATTTCAACCTGCCCCTGCTCTCGTGGCTGAGTTCGGATACAGGTGGAAAACTTTTCAGCCCAGGCTCCCTGAAAGAGTTTCAGCCCCTGCCGGCCCAAACCAAAACCATCGAACAGCGCGCCGACATTCCTCTCTACCGCAAATGGTGGGTGCTGGCCATCTTCATACTCTCCTTCTGCCTGGAACTCTTCTTCCGCCGCAGATGGGGACTGCTCTGACCCGTTAATTTACCGCGACAAAATGACGGCTCCCTTTCAAACCGGGAGGGCGAGCCGGTTGATCGAGTCAGTAGGGTGACATAAGGATAGCGAGGGAACGTGAGCCCCTCGTACACTGGATTCCGGATCAATATCACCTCGCAAGCTCTGTGACGTCCGGGATGACGTGTCCTCGGAGCCTGGCGTCCAGCGAACGCAGAGAGCATGGACGACGGGAGGTATTGTAATAATCATTCATTGCTGCCGTCGATGCTCATTCCTCGCTCGACGCCAGCCCACCACGTAATTTCAGGCTTGACCC